>NZ_JADQAL010000023.1:0-42360 GCF_022129275.1 Psychrobacter sp. Ps3 | reverse complement strand
GACGCCTGATATCCACGCCCTAGAAGGACGTGGTTTTACGGCGCTGGATGATAAAAATGAAGTTAGACCTTCAAATCACACCGAATAATACTAGCGCTGTATAGGCTCTAAATATAGCATTAACCTTTATCAAACAGAGTGCGTCACACCGCCATCAACACGTATGCTCTGCCCCGTAATATATCCAGCCGCCTCTGATAACAAAAAGGCAATCGTTGCAGCAACTTCCTCAACTTTACCATAACGTTCCATCGGAACATTTTCACGGCGCTCATCGACCTCAGGCAAGCTATCAATCCAACCAGGTAAGACATTATTAATGCGAACACCTTGTGACGCATAGTCATCAGAGAAAATCTTAGTAAACGCACCCAGACTGGCTCGAAACGCTGTCGAGGTTGGGAAGGTTGCTGTCGGCTCTGTGACCCAAGTTGTAGAAATGTTGACAATAGCGCCGCCGCTTTGTGCCACCATGATCGGCGTAACTAACCGAATCGGACGCACCGCACTGAGAAAATAAACCTCCATACCTTGATGCCAGTCTTCATCGGTAATCTCTAAAATGGGCGCACGTGGGCCGTGGCCGGCAGAGTTTACCAGCGCATCAATACGGCCCCATGTCTCCATTGCTAGGTCAACTAAGCGCTGTACATCAGCATCGACTAAGTTAGAACCGGTGACACCGACACCGCCAAGCTCTTTTGCTAAGGCTTCACCTCTACCTGAGGACGATAAGATTGCGACCTTATACCCATCTTGAGCAAGCTTACGAGCGGCCGCTGCACCCATACCTGAGCCACCTGCCATAATAAGCGCAACTTTTTCTATAGTCATGATTTTCTCCATTAGTGATTGATTTATCTATCATAACTAATGGCTGCAGATATCTCGCATGATATTAAAAGATGCTAGACTGTAGAAAATCTATTGTCAAATATAATGTCTAAGGAATGACTATGACAAACGCTTATCGCGCTTTACCCTCTTTGAATGCCTTGCGTGCATTTGAAGCAGCAGGGCGTCATTTGAATTTTCGTGCGGCTGCCGATGAGCTTTTTGTGACACAAGGAGCGGTCGCTCAGCAGGTGCGTGCCTTAGAAGAACACATGGGATTTGCGCTGTTTCAAAGGCTGCCAAAGGGTGTAGCTCTGACTGCTCAAGGCGCAATCTACTTTGCAGAAGTCACACGGGCGTTTGAGATTTTAAAAAAGGCCACTACTCAAGTACTCAAAGAACCTAGGACGGTCACCATTAGTGTGACACCGACATTTGCCACTAAGCTGTTACTGCCCAACCTTTCAGCGCTAACAACTGCTGTTCCTGATATTGACCTACGTACTGTCGCCACCGAATCTATTGTAGATTTCGACCGTGATCAGGTAGATATAGCGGTACGGCTTACCCGTCCACCATTTCCTACGTCATTTGATGCGCAGTTATTGTTCAAACAAAAATTAGTAGCCGTTGCTAATCCTTATTTTGTCGCTGACATCACGCTTCCTATGTCACTCAAGCAATTAAAAGAGATGCCACTGCTACATGATTCACACAACAACTGGCCACGTTTTCTTAACACGGCAGATAAGTTGCCAGGTGCAGTATTCAACCAAACTGCGCTGGCTTTAGATGCAGCTTTGGCAGGACAAGGGATTGCGATTGCTTGTCAGGCGTTCGTGCAAGCGGATTTGTCTGCGGGACGTTTGCTACAAGTCAGTGAATTAGATCTAACCGTCGAGCCTGATTATTACCTTATTCGTAAACGCGCATCGGTATTACGACCTGCTGTCGATGCGGTATGGGAATGGTTTATTGAAAACTTAGTTGTTGGTTGATTAGTATGTAATAACTTAATGGCTATACCCCAAGGGAAACAGCTAACTTAACCCTCATACCTATTAACAGACCACTGAAAACAGACTGCTATAGTAGAACCACCTATATTAGAGCTTGTTTGATGTCAAAATAGGTATATCAATGAGTAAGTGACTTCTCAGCCATCTCATTAGCCATATTTAATGCTTGATACAGACTGCTGTCGTTAGCGCCGCTTTGCCCTGCTAGGTCAAGCGCGGTGCCATGATCGACAGAGGTGCGAATATAAGGCAGTCCTAAGGTTAAATTAACTGTGTCACCAAAACCGTGTGATTTGAGTACGGGCAACCCTTGATCGTGATACATGGCGATGACTGCATCACAGTTTGCCAAATGTCTGGACGTAAATAACGTATCGGCTGGCATCGCCTCAGAGATATTAACCCCGGCAGCGATAAACTTACGCAATACGGGATTGATAATCTCAATCTCCTCCATACCCAAATGCCCGCCCTCGCCTGCATGTGGATTGAGACCGCACACCAAAATACGAGGCTGCGTGAGGCCAAACTTTTCTCTCATGTCATCGAGGACGATTTGTATTGTTTGCCGCACATTATCTGAAGTAATAGCATCAGCTACATCTCTGAGCGCCAGATGAGTGGTCACTAGCGCCACTTTCATGGCTTGATTAGCCAGCATCATTACCACTTTGTCGCAGCCACTTTGCTGCATAAAAAACTCAGTATGACCGCTGAACA
Organism: Psychrobacter sp. Ps3; assembly: GCF_022129275.1. Classification (NCBI taxonomy): domain Bacteria; kingdom Pseudomonadati; phylum Pseudomonadota; class Gammaproteobacteria; order Moraxellales; family Moraxellaceae; genus Psychrobacter; species Psychrobacter sp. Ps3. Next base: position 39,787 of record NZ_JADQAL010000023.1, on the reverse strand, counting down.
TAGTGCCATCAGGCAGTTTGATATCGGCATCTATTAGCGCAGACTTTTGCAGTGGTCCGGTGACGATAGCAGCGATTTGTGCGCTAGTGGCAAGCTTGTGCGCTAGAGTGAGTTGCTGTGCGACCATCGCGGAATTATTGGTGTCAATACGACCTGCCACTACCGGAGCATGACAAGGTATATTGATTAAGGTAAAGCCGCTATCATTCAGCTTATTTTGCGCGCCTTCTGACGCTATAGTTTTTTCACTGTCATCTTTATTATTATCAAAATCGTCTTCTAATATTTGCCAATCGACCACTTGCCATTTAGGATCGTTTTTTATTGTGCCGGCTTTGAGCAATCTATCAGCGCGCGCGCTCATCGCCTCGTGGTCAGCCGTGACCCAAATGGGCCGATCGAAATCCTGCAGTTTACCAGCATCAGCAAGCATCAATACGACATCCATGCCTATGCCAGCAGGCTCTCCGGTAGTAATGAGTAAGGGCCGCTTAGCTAATAGATCTTGCATATCAAACCATCCTTTTATTTATAACACTTATATTTATAGCATTGATTTTATTATTTTTTTTATTACATCCTCTTAGTCCTTACCTAAATCACAAAAGCCAATGAAACAGTGAGTAGCGACTGAGCAAGATAAAGATACTTAACGATTATGGCTAAAAAAAGGGCATAATGTGTTAAACTTCGCTGTTAATTGTAGCATCAATACGCTGAGTTTTATTTTGCGTTTTAGAAGTCTCGGCACTCCTCACTTATCAATAATTGGCTTCAAACCTATAGTAGTTATTGCATCATTTTGTATTGTTTTTACTTTAATATTAGGCGCTCATGGCAGATAACGACAAAACCGACGACTTACTCAATCAGCAGCCCCCGCACAATATCGATATCGAAAAGGCTTTGCTGGCCTCTTTGATGAGTATTGAAGAGGCGTACGACAAGATTGCCGATATTGTTACCAAGGACGATTTTTATGCTGGCCGTCATCAGCATATTTTCGCGGCTATTGCGCACTTGGCGGCAGTGAACGAGCCTTATGATACGGTGATGGTACATGATTGGTTAGAGGCGCAAAAGCTTCTTAAGAGCGCCGGCGGCGATAGCTATCTAGCGGATATTCTGAGCCAAAGCCCAGCGACTCTATTTAACCTGACCGCTTACGCCCAGCGGGTTCGCGAGCTGTCGACGCTACGCCAACTCATTACTGCTAGTAACGATATGCTCAGCCTCGCTTATAACCCCAAAGATCAGTCGGTCAGCGATATTTTAGACAGCGTTGAGGCGACTATCTTTAGTATTAACGAGCAGCATAATAAACGCGCCGAACAGCGCGGCCCTGTCGGTATCACCTCGGTACTGACCAATGTCATCGACCAAATACAAGAGCTCAAATCCAACCCTGATGGCATGATAGGCCTACAAACGCCTTTTACTGAGCTGAATAATAAAACCCAAGGCTTGCAAGCAGGTGATCTAGTTATTGTCGCGGCGCGCCCCTCTATGGGTAAAACGACTTTTGCGATGAATCTGGCGGAAGGTATCTTATTTAATGAGGAGTTACCCGTTGTGGTCTTCTCGATGGAGATGCCCGCTGAGTCTATCGTTATGCGTCTGCTGTCTTCTTGGGGCGCGATTAACCAGACACATTTGCGCTCAGGGCAGATGAATGAAGATGAATGGGCGAAGATGATGAACGCCATACAGCATCTACAATCCAAGCATCTGTATATCGATGACAGTACGGCGCTACCCCCATCCGAGCTGCGCTCACGCTGCCGCCGTATCGCCAAAAACCATGATGGTAAAATTGGCGCGGTTATCGTCGATTATCTGCAACTGATGAAAGTTCCTAGCCTCGATGGCAACCGTGTGGGCGAGATCTCCGAGATCTCACGTAGTCTAAAGGCGCTTGCCCGTGAGCTTGAATGTCCAGTTATTGCGCTCTCGCAGCTCAACCGCAGTCTTGAGAATCGCCCTAATAAGCGCCCGATCATGTCTGATCTTCGTGAATCTGGTGCTATTGAGCAGGATGCGGATTTGATTATGTTTATCTATCGCGATGAGGTCTATAATGAAAACTCAGACCATAAAGGCGTCGGCGAAGTCATCATCGGTAAGCAGCGTAACGGCCCTATCGGTACGATACGCCTAGCTTTTGAGGGACAATTTACCCGCTTTACTAACTTAACCCCTGAATACTATCAAGGCGCGACTTTTGATGATGAGTAATGCTTGCTATTTACTTGTTCCGCGGCTTTGAACTCACTTAAAACTTATATAATCAATTCACTTTACAACCGATACGATGCTACTAGGATGGTTTTTCGTAGCCTCTGCAGTGCAAAGCGCACAGTAAGCAAAGAAAAACTGGTACCAGTAGCACGATGATACTATCGTATCTATTTTATTTTCGATTGAATATAACCTAAAACCCGCCAAAATTTTGCTAAAAGAAATCTATTATGCGTACCGCTACCGTCACTATCGATCCTCTTGCCCTCACTCACAACTTGATGCAAGCCAAACGCTTAGCGCCTAAATCAAAGGTACTAGCGATGGTCAAGGCCAATGCCTATGGTCACGGCGTCGCTATGATATTACCAGCCTTGCAGCAAGCGGATGGTGTTGGGGTCGCAAGCTTTACCGAGGCGCTTGAGGCGCGGCAGTTGGGCTGGGATAAAGCCATTGGTTTAGTCGAAGGGGTATTCAGCGCGGATGAATGGCAACAAGCTATCGACTATGATTGCAGCTGCGTGATTCATCATCAGCCGCAGCTTGATTGGGCGCTGGCGAATATCCCAAGCTCTGATAGTGCGACGCGAATAGTTTGGCTTAAATATAATACCGGTATGAACCGTTTGGGTTTTGATTATCAGCAGACGATTGAAGCGGCAAAGCAGCTACATCAAGCTGGTTATCAGCTTATTTTAACCACGCATTTTGCCAATGCTGATGATCGCAAACATCCGTTAAATGCGCTACAGATTCAGCGCTTTGATGAGATGCTAGCGCTATTAAAAAAGACTGTTAGCGAAGATGTCCAAGGTTCGCTATGTAATTCAGCAGGACTCGTGAACTTCCCTGAACACCACTATGATTGGGTACGCCCCGGTATCATGCTCTATGGTAGCTCGCCCGTCATTGATAAGTCAGCGTCCGAGTTAAATTTAAAACCGGCGATGGAATTTAGCGCTCAAATTATGGCGTTATCTACGGTCAATACAGGTGAGGCTATTGGTTATGGCAGTCGCTGGATTGCGGATAAGCCCACTAGAACGGCACTCGTCAGCATAGGTTATGGTGATGGCTATCCTCGCGCAGTAAATGACGAGACGCACGTTTGCGTACTGGTTAAAAGTAAAACAGAGGACTCAGAAAAAAGCAATCAAAGTGATCAAGGCTATACAAGCTATCTTTGCCCGGTGCGCGGACGCGTAGCGATGGATATGATCGTTGTCGATGTCAGCGCTCTGCCCGAAGCATTACCACTAGATAGTAAGGTGGTCCTTTGGGGTAATGCGCCACATGTCGATGACGTCGCCGCCCAAGCAGGCACTATCGGTTATGAGCTTCTTTGCCGCTTAAGCGCAAGGCCTGCACGTGTGCAAACCATATAATCTGTCTGATCTTTAAGCCTAGTCTATTATTCGAAATCTGCAAAAATTGGGCATTTACATTAAAGGTAATTACGCTATACTAAAAGTTTGTTATCTCCGCGGTCAGTGTGCTGAGGCACAACTACCAACACCGGCTGATAGCCCACCATTATAATTGACCGTGATCGACTGCTAGGACTGCTATGAGCTTGCGCCATTTTTTGACTTTATCTGATTTAAGCAAACAAGAACTAGAAACCTTAATCAAACGAGCCAGCGAGCTGCGTAAAATGCAACACGCAGGTGAGATTTATCAGCCTTTTGTGGGCCGGACGCTTGGCATGATATTTGAGAAGTCCTCTACCCGTACGCGTATTTCGTTTGAGACCGGTATGGGACAATTTGGCGGCAGTGCGATTTTTTTATCACCAAATGACACGCAGCTTGGTCGCGGCGAACCTTTAGAGGACTCAGCCCGCGTCATCTCGAGCATGGTCGATATCATCATGATTCGCACCTTTGGTCACGAAAAAGTCGAAACCTTTGCTGAGTACTCTAGTGTGCCGATTATCAACGCTTTGACGGACGACTTTCACCCCTGTCAGCTCCTCGCTGATATGCAAACCTTCTATGAGCATCGCGGCAGTATCGAGAACAAGACCGTCACTTGGGTCGGCGATGGTAATAATATGTGCGCCTCCTTTATGCAAGCGGCGAGTCAGTTCGGCTTTGAGCTACGCGTGGCCGCGCCTTATGGCTTTGAGCCTGATCCTAAGCTGATGGAGCGTTTCTCGCATTGCGTCAGCTTAGTCGAAGATGTGCAAGATGCGGCAAAAGACTCGCACCTTATCGTCACTGACGTCTGGGCCAGTATGGGTCAAGAGTCTGAGCAAAATACACGCGCGCGCCGCTTTGCACCCTATCAAGTGACACCATCGCTATTAGATAAAGCTGATCCAGATGTTGTCTTTATGCACTGCTTGCCTGCGCACCGCGGCGAAGAAATCTCTCACGACATGCTTGATGATCCGCGCTCCGTGGTCTGGGACGAAGCCGAAAACCGCTTACATGCGCAAAAGGCCTTGATGGAGTTTTTGCTCAAGGATAAGATTAAACTATCGGTTTAACTGATGGATAATCGATTTGTTTAAAAGCACATATTTTTAAAACAGATAGCAAAAAGGCAGATTACTTATAGTAGTCTGCCTTTTCTTAGTTTCAAGCTTCAAAAGTTTAACGATAAATAATGACGCCTATTAACGCGTTATCGTTTCAACCCCACTACCACTGGCTTTTAGTAAAACATCGGCTTGATTGGCGGCAAAAATACCATTACAAACCACACCCACAATATTATTTAGCTCTTTTTCAAGCGCTATAGGATTGCTGACATCTAGGTCATAAGTATCGAGAATGACATTGCCATAATCAGTGACAAAGTCCTCACGGTAGACTGGCTCACCGCCCATTTGTGCTAGCTGACGTGCCACATAGGAGCGCGCTTGCGGCAAGACTTCGATCGGTACAGGAAACGATCGGCCTAGTATATCGACACTCTTACTCTCATCGACCATACAGACGAATTTATTGGACGCTGCAGCGACGATTTTTTCACGCGTCAGGGCGCCGCCGCCGCCTTTGATGAGTTGCAGATGGGCATTAACTTCATCAGCACCATCTATATAGACATCAAGCTGGCCGGCAAAGTTTAGATCGACAATCTCGATACCCAAAGCACGCAATTTGTCTTCTGTCACCTGTGAGCTGGCAACGGCACCAGCAAGCTTGACCTGCGGCAATAGCTCAATCAGGCAGTTCACCGTACTACCTGTTCCTACGCCAAGTATCATGTCATCTTCGATATAACTTAGAGCAGCTTGGGCTGCGGCTTGCTTTTGTGCTTGCTGATCACTCATCATAAATCCTTGACAGAATAAACGTATCGTCTTAAAAGTTAAAAAGTTAAAAGGCGCGCATATTATAACTGATGCTTGTTAGATATGTCAGCGTAAAACCAATTCTAATAATGAGGTCTTCCACCCGGAATTGATAACTAATATAGATGACTTTTAAACCCCAGAGACATGAGGTAACCAAAACACTAACGCTAACAGCGTCGCTAATAATACTGGCGGCGTAATGAGCAGGCCGATTTTCATATACTGCCCCCAGCTGATTTTATAGCCCTTTTCTGCTAAGACATGCAGCCATAACAAGGTCGCAAGACTGCCAATGGGCGTAAACTTCGGCCCTAGATCATTGCCAATCACATTGGCATAAATCATCAGTTCACGAGTCGCTGCGGGTACTTGCGCGCTATCGATAGCTAGTGCACCTACCAAGGTAGATGGCATGTTATTCATGATAGAGGCCACAATCGCTGAAAGAAATCCCGTGCCTACTGTGGCGATGACATTGCCTTGCTGCCCTAACCAATTGAGTATTTGAGCACCATAAGCCGTTAGCCCTGCGTTACCCAAGCCATACACCACCAAATACATACCCACAGAAAACAAGACGATCTGCCAAGGCGCGTTACGTACGACGTCAGGGACAGAAACAACGGCATCTCGCCCGCCTTGCCACCAGCGCCCAGCGATGGCCATTAATACCAATGCCGCTGCTCCAGTGACGAGGGAGATAGGAATACCTAGTGACTCGGTGGCAGAATACGCAACCAATAACAATGCTAGTAGCGGAAAAGCGGCTTTAAACACCAGCGGATCTTCGATAGCGGATTCAGGTGCGCTCAGATTGGCAATAGAATAGTGCGTTGGTATTTGGCGCGCATAGACCACCCACAGCACTGCTAATGTCGCAATGACAGAGACAATATTGACCGGCACCATAACCGCTGCATAACGCCCAAAGCCAATATCAAAATAATTGGCGCTGACGATATTGACCAGATTGGAAGTCACTAACGGCAAACTTGCGGTATCAGCGATAAAGCCCGTCGCTATGATAAAGGCCAATGCCGATGGCGGCGAAAACTTAAGCCGTAGCAAGATGGCGATGACGATCGGTGTCAGAAGTAATGCCGCGCCATCATTGGCAAAAAACGCGGAGATAAACGCGCCCAGTATCACAATCATAGGAAACAACAAACGCCCTTGCCCGTTGCCCAGTCTGGCCACATGGAGCGCCGCCCAACCAAAAAACCCTGCCCTATCTAAGATAAGCGAGATGATGATAAGCGCCACAAAGGTAAAGGTCGCATCCCAAACGATATCCCACACCACAGCGACATCGGACAATTGCACCACACCAAAAGCCAAGGCGACCAAGGCTCCGCCCAGCGCACTCCAACCAATGCCCAAGCCTTTAGGCTGCCATATCACCAAAACCAAAGTCACGATAAAGATAGTTAATGCGAGCATGGAGCAACCTTATTTACAGCGTGTTGATTATAACTAGGAGATATTAAAGCGACTTTTGATTGACACGTTGCGACACTGCTTCGGCACTTTCCACCCGTTCTGAATAGCGATCAGTCAGATAAGCTGAGCGTCCACGAGTGAGCCACGTAAACTTCACCAGCTCCTCACAGACATCCACGAGGCGTAGATATAAAGGTGACATATCCATGCGATTGTCATCATTAAACTCTAAAAAGGCCTTTGGAATCGAGGATTGATTGGGGATAGTAATCATGCGCATCCAGCGCCCCAGAATACGCAGCTGATTGACGGTATTAAAGCTTTGACTGCCACCGCTTACTTGCATTATTGCCAAGGTTTTGCCTTGAGTGGGGCGTACGCCGCCCAGTGCAAGCGGTATCCAATCGATTTGTGCTTTCATAATGCTGGTGATGCTGCCGTGACGCTCTGGACTCACCCACAGCATGCCCTCTGACCACTGCGCCAGCTCGCGCAGCTCTTGCACCTTTGGGTGATTGCTGTCAGCATCATCTGGTAGCGGTAGACCCGATGGATTGAACATCCGCACCTCGCACCCATACCAACGCAGCAGCCGACTTGCCTCCTCAGCCGCTAACCGAGAAAATGAGCGCTCACGTAATGACCCGTATAGGACGAGTATTTTAGGTGGATGACGTGGGTCATTTGGTGCAATCAATGACTCAGTATCAATCGGTTGTAATTGACTGGCATCAATATTAGGCAGGTCATCTAGCTTTAACGACCCCTCTGCGTGAGGCTGATTATTATTGGCTATTGTCATGATAAATCGTCTCGCCGTCTTCTTTAGTAAAGCTGCTCACTGGATTTTCTAACAATGCAAACACCCGCTCTGAAGGTCGGCATAACGCTGCGCCCTTATCCGTGACCACGATAGGACGATTGATTAAGATAGGGTGCGCGATCATCGTATCGATAATATGGTCATCAGATAGCTCAGGATTGTCTAAGCCCAGCTCATCATTGATAGCTTCTTTGCTACGTAATAACTCTCTTGGCGAGATATCCATCTTTGCCAATAGGTCAACCAACTCGTCACGAGTCGGCGGGTTTTTTAGATACTCCACCACTTCTGGCTGCTCACCTGATGCCTTTATGATGGCAAGGGTATTGCGAGAGGTACCGCAGTTGGGGTTGTGAAAAATCAAGGGTTTCATAGCGATTTCACCTATTTTTTGAATCTAGTTATTAGGGTGTGCTTTACAGACTGTCTTTTTTATCAGATTTGGCAGCCTCACAGCCGCTTAAGCTATCTATGAGCGAAGCACACAGCTCTGGATGCCCTGCGCAGCAGTCTTGCAATAAAAACTGCACGACCGCCTCCATATGCGACAACGACGCGCGATAGATAATTTGCCGACTTTGGCGTTTTGACACCACCCACCCTGCTCGTGCCAGCACGGCTAAATGCGCGGACATGGTGTTATGCGGTACCGACAGCTGACGGGCTATTTCACCCGCAGGTAGGCCGTCAGGCTCTTGACTGACCAGTAGTTTAAAGGCTTTTAGACGCGTGTCTTGAGACAGTGCAGCGAAGCTTGCAATAGCGTTAGTTATTTCCATATGTCCGATAATACAGACATATCAGAATAATGCAATAAGTTTCGTTTATACCCAGTCAGATTACCGCCCTGTTCTATCAGATACCCAAACAAGCTGACTACCTTTTAACCGCCAAACACTCACTCCTGCCCAGTTCAGTATGAAATCACCACAAAACTGCAATTGTGTCTTGCAAGATAGGTAAAATCAGCATAGGCTAATCTATTTCGTTTTTATTGTTATCTATACTTTTTATCGACAATTTTTAGGGGTCATTATGCTATCACACTGGGTACGAGCCATCTTGCAAGCCACCGTCTATGACGTTGCTATTCAAACGCCACTAGAAGCAGCTCCCAAGCTGACCCAACGTTTTGCTAATGATATTCGCTTTAAGCGCGAAGACCTGCAGCCTGTCAAATCCTTTAAATTGCGCGGCGCTTATAATCGCATTAGCCAGCTGTCCGATGAGCAAAAAGCGCGCGGCGTGATTTGTGCATCAGCAGGCAACCACGCGCAAGGCGTGGCTTACTCTGCGAAAACACTTAATCTTAACAACATCATTGTCATGCCCACCACTACGCCAGACATTAAAGTCAATGCGGTGAGAGCACTTGGGGGCAATGTCGACTTACATGGTGACAGCTTCGACGAGGCCAACCGCTATGCGATCAACCGCGCCAAGACTGAGGGCCTGACCTTTATCCCGCCTTATGATGATGAGCTGGTGATTGCCGGTCAAGGCACCATCGGGCTTGAGCTCACCCAGCAGTGGCGCAACATGGATTATGTGTTTGTGGCGGTTGGCGGCGGCGGCTTAGTCTCAGGGGTTGCCGCATTTTTAGGCGAAGTTGCGCCGCATGTCAAAGTCATCGCTGTAGAAGCGGAACAATCAGCCTCGCTTAAAGCTGCCCTTGAAGCCAATGAGCGCGTTAAGCTTGAGCAAGTCGGTCTGTTTGTCGATGGTGTGGCTGTGGCGCAAATCGGTGAGCTGCCTTTTGATGTGGTGCGCACGCAAAAAAGCGATGGCTCCGGGCCTATCGTCGAACCAGAAGTGGTGACTTGTACTAACGATGAAGTCTGCGCAGCAGTCAAAGATGTCTTTGAAGAAAACCGCAGTATCGTTGAGCCAGCCGGTGCTCTATCGGTCGCTGGTATGAAAAAATATATCAAAACGCACGATTTGCAAGGCAAAAACTGCGTCGGCATCATCTGCGGCGCTAACATGAACTTTGACCGCCTGCGTTATATCGCTGAGCGCACCGAAATCGGTGAGAAAAAAGAAGCCATCTTTGGTGTGACCATTCCTGAGCAGACTGGCGCTTTCTTAAACTTCTGCCGTAGCCTACATGGACGTAACATTACTGAGTTTAACTACCGCGCCGATAGTCAAAAATCACCAGACTCGATGGAGCCTGCCTCAATCTTCGTCGGTATCGCCCTAAAAGAGGGCGAAAAAGAGCGACACACCATCAGCAAACAGCTGGCAGATGATGGCTATACCGCTCACGATTTGACCGACGACGACATCGCCAAATCACACATCCGCCATCTTATCGGTGGCCATGCTCATGTCGAAAACGAGCAGCTACTAAAAGTGGTCTTTCCCGAGCGTCCTGGCGCGTTGCTGACTTTCTTAGAAAAACTTGGCGATGATTTTAATATCACCTTGTTCCATTATCGCAATCATGGCGCCGCTGAAGGTCGCGTGTTGGTTGGCCTACAAGCCTCGATGAGCAACTCGCGTCAATTGCAAGATGCGCTACTTGATATCGGCTATGACTGTACTATGCTCAATGATAATGTCGCTTATCAGCTGTTTTTAAAATAGCGGTTTTTATAAGAGACCGAGCGCTCTTTTAATTTATAAAAAAAACACCATTTACTATCATAGTTTATTGATATTAATGAGGTTTTGATGCGTAAACATAACAAAAACCATAACCGGCCTAGCCATAGCCAACCTGAAGCGGTACGTATGCGTATTGATAAATGGCTATGGGCGGCGCGCTTTTATCGGACACGTACGCTCGCCAAAGAAGCGATTGAGAGCGGACGTGTGCATTATGCTGGTAGCCGAGTCAAAACCAGCAAAGAGATTGCCGTTGGTGATGAGCTACAGATTCGGCAGGGATCCGCGACAGCAATGACTGAAAAAACGGTCATCGTTGAAGCCCTAAGCGCCCAGCGCGGTAACGCCTCTGCTGCGCAACTGCTCTATTCAGAGACGGATGAAAGCACTGAGCGCCGCGCCTATTATGCTGAGCAGCGTAAACTGGCCAATTTAGCGCGTCCTGATAATAAGCCTAATAAAAAGCAGCGCCGAGAGTTGCAGCGGTTTAAAGACAAACAAGACTAAATCAGCTTTTAATAACGTCTGTAACCACTGATACTTTAGCACTACAGCCCTTATTATTACTAGCGTTTATCTCTTCGCTCTTCTTGCCTTTGTCATCATTTATCGTTACGCTAGTGGCTATTTTATAACAATGCGATTGATCGTTACGTTTTTACTTAAACACATTGTTGCTCAGTCATAGCACTATTCCATAATTCGTTTTATATTGAAAGTAGACGCCAGCTGCTCTTTTTAGGGGAGCTTGCGCGCTATAGAGTCAATACATAATCAATATGCTGATAAAAAAGGTTATTTTATGCCAATTAAAGCCTCTGCCCCCTCGTCTGTACTCTTGGTTTGTTTGGGTAATATTTGCCGCTCGCCTACCGCTGAAGAGATTTTTCGTCAACAGGCTGCTATAGCTGGTCTAGATATCAAGATAGACTCAGCCGGAACCGGCGATTGGCATATTGGTCACGCTCCTGATACGCGCGCGCAGCGTCATGCCAAACTCAACGGCTATAACATTAGTAAATTAGTGGCTCGGCAAGTGATTGCCGATGATTTTCGGAGTTTTGACTTAATTTTGGCTATGGACACTCAAAATCTAGCGGATTTGCAGGCGATAAAGGACGGGATAGATGAGCCTGAAGAGAGCTTAGCAAAACTGGCTTTGTTTAGTGAAGAAGATCCTACTTATGGCGGTGATGATGTGCCTGATCCTTATCAAGGCGAAAGCGAAGCGTTCGAGGACGTTATCGAACGTATTGAATCGAGTACGCAAGCTTGGATTGAGAGCTGGAAGACGAATTAAGGGGCTTATATAATATTCCTCCCTTGATTGTTTGGTTTACTGAAGATTTTTCGCATTTACTTTTAGATCATTCTTTATTAGTCGCATAGGACTATTTATGGCCTCAGTTTTACCACCTCGCTCAAGCGTTAGTGCGAATGACTTAAGCTTCTCCCATAATCTAGCACACGATTTGTCACATGCTAATACTATGGCGCTAGCTTGCGTAGCGGACAAAGCGGTGACTATCACTGAAGAGTCTCAGCTAGATGCGTTTATGGCGGAATTTAATAAACGAGATGACGGTCAGCTACCTTTATTTGTTCTGTCAGGCGGTAGTAACGTCTTACTCCCCGCGCAGCTGCACGCTATTGTGCTACGTCCCTTTATGCGCGGTATTGAGGTCACCAATCAGACCGCAGAATATGTCGATATCGAAGTGATGGCAGGAGAAAACTGGCATGACCTGGTTACTTATACCGTCGCTCAAGGCTGGTACGGCTTAGAGAATTTAGCCCTTATTCCAGGCTTAACCGGCGCCGCTCCGGTCCAAAATATCGGCGCTTACGGGGTACAATTAGAAGACTACTTACAATCAGTGCGAGCTTATCATTTGCCTACGCAAACTTGGCATGACTTGTCCATTGGCGACTGTCAGTTTGGCTACCGTGACAGCCTGTTTAAACGCAGCCCCAATACTTGGCTCATCAGCCGAGTGAGCCTGCGTTTGCATACCGATCCGGCGCGAGTAGCTGTTAATTATGGTGATGTGAAATTGGTAGCACAGCGCTATGCTGAGCAGCATAACCGGTCTCAACCTGCGCCTAGCGATGTGATGCAGGCCATTATCCATATTCGTCAACAAAAAATCCCAGATCCTAAGCAGCTGCCCAATTGCGGCAGCTTCTTTCAAAACCCGATCATCGATCAAGATCAGTTCGACGATTTGCAAAGCCGATATCCTGATATCGTTGGCTACCCGATGCCAGAGCAAAAGGTCAAAGTAGCTGCCGGTTGGCTGATCGAGCATGCTGGGCTAAAAGGCGGCGGCATTGCGCCTATTCTCACTCATCAGCGGCAAGCTTTAGTCTTAACCAATCACCAGCCCTACCAAGCGAGGCAAATAGATGTCGCAAAATCCCAAGAGTTTATTGGTAGCCAAGTCTATGATAAGTTCAAAGTCGCTTTAACCCGCGAACCTATTTGGGTCAATACTAACGCTAGTATTGGACAAAGTGGCCATGCCGACTAAACGACCATTGTCAAAACGTTTATGGCGTTATTATCTGCGCGCAGCTGAGCGTATGGTCAAAGTGTTTCGTATTATTAATATCACCTTTTTAGTGGGTTCTACTGCTGTTGTCTTAGTACTCATTAGCTTATTTACGCCGCTATTTTCGCAAGCCGTGGTCTACGTGCTGACGCGCCTGCCTCTCCCCAATGCCGCCTCATCGGCCATAAGCTCGCCGCCAACCGCTTATGTGGTACTAGGCGGCGGCTTGACTAATGATAATAATAATCAAATTGTTCTTAATAGCTACAGCCTGAACCGGGCACAGACCGCGGCAGCTGCGTATCATGATCTGCCCTTACCCATCGTGCTTAGCGGCGCAGAAGCCCCTTGGCTTGGCCAATGGCTACTTGAGCATGATATCGATGGTTTGATTAGCGAAAATGCCAGTATGAATACTTGCGAAAACGCACGTTTTACCGCGAAACGTGTGCCTTTGCATCATGTTTATTTAATCACTGATCGTTATCACATGCCGCGTGCGCGCAGGCAGTTTGCTCTAAATGGTATTAAAAGTACTGCTCTCAATGCTCCGTTGCCGGTTAAGCGAGATTGGATGGAGCCGGCGCAAAACTTGACCCATTCAAGGCGTGCAGTCTATGAGATTGCCGCCTACTTACGCGATATCATTCGCCCGCAGAATAACTGCCGTGACGCTAAAGAGGTAAGCACAGAGCAGCTATTAACCCCAAGAGGCAAAGCGCAAAAAACCAATGAGTAGCGATAACAGATTTTTTGCCTGTGCCTTTCTCCTAATTGAGTCTTATTAAGCGTATAATAACCGCTGACAAACGTTTTTTAGAGTTAACCGTTAGAGGTTTATGATGCTCAGTATCTTTTTGTTGATTCCTTTGAGTTTGATGCTATTTGTCGTCGCCATTTGGGCGGTGCGTTATGCGGTAAAATCCAATCAATTTGAGGATTTAGATAACGCCTCTCAGCGTATTATCTTAGAGGATCGTCAAGAGCGCCGCCAAACCATGCAGACTCATGAGCGCGCCACTACCCATCAGCAGACTGATGATTCAGATAGCGTATCGGTGCAACCACAAGAGCGCGATAAACTTTGAACCATTAAGGCGTTAGTCATACACGGCTGGTAGTCCTTTGATATGGTGTTATTTGACGATCAGCCGTGTCATATCATTAGACCAACTTTTTACTATTTTTAGGAGTTACCCTATGACCACAGCGTTACTTGTTGCGGCATTACTAATGGGATTTTTTGGTTCTCCGCACTGCTTAGGTATGTGCGGCGGACTGGTGACTGCTTTTGGACTGTCGATGAAAGATATTAGCCCAGCCAAGCGCCGCGCTCTTGTCTTTACTTATCATTTTGGCCGTCTGAGCAGTTATGCACTGTTAGGTCTGCTGGCAGGATTTATCGGTACGACGGTGTTAGAGCCACTCATGAAAGGCAATAGCTTGCCACGTATTTTACTGGGCGCAGTGTTGGTCTTTGTGGGTGTGACCATGCTTGGCGCGCCTTTTTTGAATAAGCTTGAGCGCTTTGGTATGCGCTTTTGGCAGTTCTTAAGCCCGATACGCCAAAAGGTATTTCCGCTCAATACTTATCCGCGCGCCTTAGCAGCAGGTCTATTATGGGGATTCTTACCTTGCGGCTTGGTGTACGGTGCCCTCCTCATCGCGGTGGTCGCTCATGATCCGCTCAGCGGTGCCGCCTTGATGTTTGTTTTTGGTCTTGGCACGGTGCCGATGCTGGTCGCCACCCATGAGACGGTCGGCTGGTTACGTGAAAAAATTGGCCGCTTTCATCTAAGACAACTCAATGGCGCTATTATGGTGCTATCTGGCTTGGCTGTCGTTGCCATCCCTATGGTCATGGCAAATATGCACGGTGGACACGGCGGTGGCCATGGGCAAATGGATCATGGCAGTCACTCAGCGATGATGTCTGATGCAGACAGCACAGCCCATCATGATATGAGCCAGATGGATCATGACATGACGCCTGCGATGGATAGCACAGTCGATCATAGTATGCATGATATGAGTGATGATGCCATGAGTCATCATACACACCACGAGCCGTCTTCGTAGACATCATACATATAAAATTATCGACAGCTAAGGCTCGTCTTTATTTCGAAATAATCTTATTTTACTAAGACACTTTAGCCAAAAGCCCTTAACCTCACTACTGAGATTAAGGGCTTTTTGTATTAGGGCGTGTCCTTAATTTAATTGCTAGTCATCTAATTGGGTTAAAAATAAGGGCGCGCCCGAGTCTAGACGATACATATCGCCCTACTCTTGCCACTGCTCAAGACTAAACTTAGTATCCAAATGCTTCTCTAAGGCTGGCAAGTTAAAAGCATCGTCTTCGCTCACAAAGCTGATACTAATTCCTGTTTGTCCAGCGCGCCCGGTACGGCCAATACGATGCACATAATCATCTGGCTGATCGGGCAAAGTATAGTTGACCACATGGCTGATATCGTCAACATGAATGCCGCGTCCTGCTACATCGGTTGCGACCAACACAGACGCATTCCCGTCTTTGAAGCGCTGCAAGTACTTCTCACGCTTTTGTTGAATGACATCACCCGATAGCATAACGGTTTTATGTGTTTGACGCAGCTTATGATAAAGGCGTTTTACCTGATCTTTACGATTAGCAAAGACTATCACTTTATCGACACTATTGTCTGCAATGATACGCTGCAAAGCAGCTAGCTTTTGCTCTTCAGTCAAGAGATAGAAATGCTGCTCGACCAGCTCGCTAGTTTTGTGCTCAGGCTCAATCTCGACAAACTGCGGCTCATGTAGCCAGCGATAGGCTAGATTCATCACATCTTGATTAAAAGTCGCTGAAAACAATAAGCTTTGTCGATCACTATTAGCTGGCATCCGGCCAACTAGACGCTTAATATCAGGGATGAAGCCCATATCGAGCATACGATCTGCTTCATCGAGCACCAATACCTCTACCCGATCTAAATAGACCATCCCTTTATGCATCAGATCAATTAGACGTCCAGGAGTGGCGATCAATATATCAATATATTTACGTTCAAGCTCATGCTGCTGAGTATCATAGCTCGTCCCGCCCATAATACAAACGCTATGCAAGTCAGTGTATTTGGTCAGCTCCACACAATCATCAAATATCTGCTGCGCAAGCTCCCGCGTTGGCGCCATCACTACCGCCCGCGGCTCCCCTAGATAGCGCGCCTCGCCATTATCAAAAGGTCGCTTCAGTAGCGCCTCTATAATCGTAATCAAAAACGTCGCGGTCTTACCGGTACCAGTTTGTGCCTGTCCAATAGCGTCTTGATGCGCTAAAGTATGCGGCAATATTTGCGCTTGAATAGCGGTGAGCTCAGTGAAGCCCAAATCTTGAATAGCGCGTAATGTCGGCGCTGATAGTGGTAAGTCACTAAAAGTGGTAAAATTACTCAAAAAATCATCCTTATAGGTGAAGCGTCTATTAATACGCCTACAGCCCATGCTGATCAGCACTAACACTACTTTCACTACGATTACTTTTAAAGTAATGATAGCGTCTGCTAGTACTAGTGCAAAGCAAAAGCCAATATCCTAGCTATAAAACGCAAAAGAGCCAAACCTAGTGGCTCATTTTACCTGTACATATGATTATACATACAATACGGGCTAAATGAGACAGGTTTGACTCGGTAGTATAGCGTAGTTGCTACCAATATTATGACAAAGCGCCATAACGTCTGCAGCGTCTACTCTTCTAGTTTTCTAACTTCTTCAGCTTGTAGGCCTTTTTCGCCTTCAACCACACTGAACTCCACTTTTTCACCATCTTTCAAAGAGCGGTAACCATCGCCTTGAATCGCGCGGAAATGGACAAAGATGTCCTCGCCGCCATCACGTTGAATGAAACCAAACCCTTTTGAGTCATTAAACCACTTAACGATACCTTGCTCACGAGCTGACATAATAAAACTTCCTAAACAGTGCGCTTAGCCCCAAATTCCTTTGCAACATTGCATATAAACGGGTACTAAGATAATGATATTAGAATTACAGACCCATTAGTTGCTATTATATCGTTGTAAGATAGCAACTAATGGTAGGCAGACGACAAAACTATTATTGAACTCACCAGTAATAAATTTGTAACCTATGTTGCTTAAAAATATCATAGCACGGGTTTTTAGTAACTTAAAGGCTTTTAGTACGATTTTTATGGGTTAAAGTCTTTTTGGATAAATTTTCAGCAATATTGCTTAAACTGTTATTATAACTGGTTACTAGCAAGTCAGATTTTTGTCGCTAGCGTTCTTTATCTTATGTTATCTACTTATTATCTCCTTTATTTATTGTTATTGAGCTATTTTATTTACTGAGGCCAGTATGGATGCATCTACTTATAACCGTAAGCTACTCGTAGTCAATGGCGTCAACCTAAACTTATTAGGCAAACGCGAGCCTGAAATATATGGCCATACAACTTTAGCTGATATCGAAGCACGCCTGCAGTCGCAAGCAGCCAAACATCATATTGAGCTTATCTGTATTCAGTCCAATCACGAAGGTACACTTGTCGATGAGATTCAGCACTATGGTTTGTTAGCGAATAAGGATACACAAGTCGATGCCGTCATTATTAACCCCGGTGCCTTTACGCATACGTCGGTGGCGCTCCGCGATGCTCTACTCGCCACACAAAAGCCTTTCATCGAAGTGCATTTATCCAATGTTCATAGCCGCGAGCCGTTTCGCCAGCACTCTTATCTGAGCGATATTGCAACCGGCGTCATCTGCGGCCTTGGACATTTAGGCTATCAGATGGCGTTGGAGTATTGGCTAGCTCACTTATATCAAGCAAATTTAGCGGATTAAGCAGAGTGTTTTAAGCCTAAATTTTGGTGATTAATATAAATAGAGTCGCTTGATTAAAACAAAAACGCCTTAATAAAAAGGTGACGACTCAATACTCTATAGATGGTGATATGAATGGCAAAAACGTCCGGAAAACGCTTTATGAAGCTTGCAGGTATGACCGCAAGCATCGCAGGTAAAGCCGCTAAAAACTCTTTTAAACATCTATCGAGCGATGAAGAAAAGCGCTTGCAAGCTCGATCAGAGCTGATGCAAGATGTCGGTATTCAAATCGCTGAGACGCTAGGTGAAATGAAAGGCGCGGTGATGAAAGTGGGGCAAATTGCTTCGCAATATAAAGACGTCTTTCCGCCAGAGGTTGCAGAGGCTCTAGAGAAGCTACAAAAAGACGCACCGCCTATGCCCTACTCGCAGATACGCTCGCAAGTTGAGCGCGAGCTAAAAGCGCCTATTAGTGAGTTGTTTGCTGATTTTGCAGAAACGCCTTTCGCCGCCGCCTCTATTGGGCAAGTACATAAAGCAACCCTGCCTTCAGGTCAAAACGTAGTCGTCAAAGTTCAATACCCTAATGTCGATGAAAACTGCGATAGCGACCTAAAGCAAGTACGAATGGCGTTGAAAGTCGCCGGTGTGCTCAATATGAGTCGCGAGCTACAAAATCAGCTCTTTGATGAGATTCGTAGCAGCTTATATGATGAGCTAGATTATATTAAAGAAGCGAGTAACCTCAGAGTGTTTGGCGCGTTTCATGCTAGCGATACCGGGCTTGTTATTCCTAAAGTGATCGGCAGTCACTCCTCAAAGCGTATTCTTACTTTGAGCGAAGAGATGGGCGAGAGCCTAGCGACCGCTGCTACTTGGGATAATGATATCAAACAAAAAATCGCTAAGCGTCTGTTTCATTTTAGTGCCGGGCAACTATTTGGCTTGTACCGAATGCACTGCGATCCGCATCCAGGGAATTTTGCGTTTCGTCCTGATGGCAGCGTCATCGCTTACGATTTCGGAGGTATCCGTAGCTATAGTGATCATGAAGTACAGCTATTTCGCCGCTTTGCTCAGCATGCCGTGCGCAGCGATGTGACCGCGCTTGAGCAAGATCTTATTGCGCTAGGCATACGCCGTGACGATGATACGGATATTCCAGGGGAGTTTTATAAACAGTGGCTTGCTATCGGCCTTAAACCTTTATCTATTGCCCCTTATCACGAAGGCGATTTTGACTTTGCAAGCAGTCAAGTCCATCACGAAGCGATCACGCAAATGCGTACTTCATTGAAGTACTTTAATCAGTTTCAGCCCTCAGCGACCACGATGATGCTCGATCGGACAGTGTCAGGACAATACTGGAATCTCGTTAATCTTGGCGTGGAGATTGATTTGTCGCCTTTGGTTGATGAATATCTAGAAGTCACGACAGCAGAATCCTCAGCAGCTAACCTAACCAAAGCAGAGTCGGTAGCACCTATCTCGCCGCAGCTTACTGAGACTCCAAATCAGTAGGCTTTAGTATTAGTCTTAGCATCAATTAATTAGTACCAATACTTAGTACAAACGACTTACTACTAAGCACTCCGATACTAGATTAAACATGTAGCGCGTGGCCGCAACGATCACAGTATTCAGCCCCTATCGCATGACCAAATTTACCACAGTTTGGACAAGTAATAGGGTTGAGCTGAGGGCGCATATTACGAGCCAGCTCAGCGGTAAAAATACCCGTAGGCACGGCAATAATCGCATAACCGGTGATCATCACCATCGATGCAATCGCTTGCCCGATCGGTGTCTTCGGCGACATATCGCCATAACCGGTAGTCGTTACCGTTACTACTGCCCAATAGATGGAAAGCGGAATACTGGTAAAGCCATTTTCTGGGCCCTCCACCACGTATACCACCGAGCCAAAGATGGTCACGAGCAGCACTAAGGATAAAAAGAAGACGGTAATCTTTTGCTGACTGGTCTTCAAGGCTGAGGCCAAAAAGCCCGCTTGCTGCATGTAAGCTTTGAGCTTGAGCACCCGAAATACGCGCAGAATCCGCAAAATACGGATCACTAATAGATACTGCACGCCCACAAACAGTAAGCTTAGATAGCTTGGAAGTACCGACAGTAAGTCAACAATACCAAAAAAGCTAAAGACATATCGAAAGCGGTTTGGCGCTGAAAATAAGCGCAGCAAATACTCAATGGTAAATAAAATCGTAAAAAACCATTCGGCGTAAAAAAACAAAGTGCCATATTGCAAACGCATATAAAGCACACTATCGAGCATCACCACAGCGACACTGGTCAAAATGGCAATCAGTAACACGATATCAAAAAGCTTACCCAGACGCGTATCTGTGCCCTCAATGATGACATGGATACGATTACGCATATGAGTAATAGCTTCAGCGGTTGGTTGCTTCATAGAGTTTAGGGCTTAAGTCGGAAGGTGATTCTGATAAATAGGCTTAGTCGCCAAAGAGGAGTTTTGTCAAAATAGCTATAAGTGGTTTATAATACTGCTCATTCACTCAGGCTAATTTGCTTACTAACCCACAGTCAGGTTGTCACAGTGTAGCAAAAAATAGCTTTTAACAATATACAAATCGCACACTTAGACATCAGCCGTTTAGGTAAACTTTAAGGATGTAATATGGCAGGTCATTCCAAATGGTCAAACATTAAACACAAAAAAGCTCGTCAGGATGCGATAAAAGGTAAGATATTTACTAAAGTCATTCGTGAGATTGTGTCAGCTGCCAAGCAAGGCGATCCTGACCCTGATAAAAACCCGCGTCTTCGAGCCGCTGTAGAAAAAGCGCTGTCTGTCAATATGACCCGCGATACTATCAATCGCGCGGTGGATCGCGGCACCGGCGGCGGTGACAACGAAAACATGGAAGAAGTCAGTTATGAAGGCTACGGTGTTGGCGGCGTAGCAGTATTAGTTGAGACTATGACTGATAACCTCAACCGCACAGTCAGCGAAGTCCGTCATGCTTTTACTAAGTTTGATGGTAACTTGGGCACGAGCGGTTCTGTCGCTTATCTGTTTACCAAACGCGGCGAGATTCGCTTCGATGATGTCAGCCTTGAAGACGATGTGCTACTGACTGCACTTGATGCTGGCGCGCTCGATGTCGAGAACGATGGCGAGTCGTTGCTTGTTACAACTGAATGGGAAAGCTTCGGTCAAGTCAAAGATGCGCTTAATCAAGCAGGCTTAGTCTCTGATAGTGCTGAGGTCACTATGGCCCCTGCAACTAGTGCCGAGATCGATAATGTAGATGACGCTGAAAAAGTGATGAAAATGCTCGATATGCTAGAAGATATCGATGATGTACAAGAGGTTTATAGCAATGTCCATATCTCAGATGAGGTTATGGCGCAGCTGGAGTCAGAGTAACTAAGTGCATCATGACTCAATTTGATTAAACTCTAATATTTATAAAAGCTAAACGTGTACAACGTTTAGCTTTTATTTTTATATAAAACTAGGGCGTGTTGAACATTCAAATATTAGGACTGCTGATAGATAAAATCGCACCAAACTAGGCGTAAACCGACGATAATGTCGAGGCCTTAGCTAGGTTTACAACACCGTTTGGGGTGATTTTAGCATCAGCCCTTTGGGGCGGGGCTCTTTTTTGCCAATACATGGTGAAATTGTCTATCATAGAATGACTAGGCTTCGAAAATTTCACTGCGTATTGCCTGGAAAATAGCCACCGCCAGTGCCACAT
Organism: Psychrobacter sp. Ps3; assembly: GCF_022129275.1. Classification (NCBI taxonomy): domain Bacteria; kingdom Pseudomonadati; phylum Pseudomonadota; class Gammaproteobacteria; order Moraxellales; family Moraxellaceae; genus Psychrobacter; species Psychrobacter sp. Ps3. Next base: position 18,229 of record NZ_JADQAL010000023.1, on the reverse strand, counting down.
TTGAATGTTCATCACGCCCTAAGCGTAATTTTACCTCTTGCACTTCACGCCTTCGAGCGCTAGCAGATACTGTTTTTTGTCTAGGCCGCCCGTATAACCGCCAAGTTTGCCATCGCTAGCTATGACTCGGTGACAAGGAATAACGAGACTAAAAGGATTGTTGCTGTTGGCATTGGCGACCGCGCGAAACGCTTTGGGGTTGCCGATGCGGCGCGCTAAAGTAGCATAGCTTATGGTTTCGCCGTGCTTAATTTCTTGCAGCGCTTGCCAGACTTGTTGCTGAAACGTAGTCCCTAGTGATAAGTCAAGCGGCAAATCAAAAACCCTCCTTTCTTCTAACGCATACTCCCGAATTTGAATAATAGCGTCAATCAATACCGCTTGTGCCGGCTCGTCTGTGCTTAGGCTATTTTTTTCAATAAACTTAAAGTCGCTATCTGCCAATTGATAGTGCTTTTTGAGCTTGGCAAATGATTTTGCGTCCGTCCACCATTGATCCTGCGACAGCCAGCTGACTTGCACAAGCTTCGGCTCGTCTTTATCAGCTGAGCTGCCCTCACTTTGAATCACCATCAAGACGAGCCTATAGGTTTGTAATTTGGTCGTGGTAACTAGTATCATTATCTCTTGTCCTCAAAGACCTATGCAAATACACTAAGCATCAGCTGCTACTCTTTATCATCCGTCTCAAAGAGCGCCGCGACAAATTGTTTAGGACTAAAGGCGCGCAAGTCATCAATAGACTCGCCAACGCCAATATAGCGAATAGGAACATCGGTAGTTTCAGCGATATTGAAGACTACCCCGCCTTTGGCAGTACCATCAAGCTTAGTCACTGTAATACCAGTCAGCGGTACTGCTTCATTAAATAGCTTAACTTGATTAATCGCGTTTTGGCCAGTACCAGCATCGAGGACAATCATACCTTCGTGCGGCGCTGTTTCATCCGCCTTACGCATGACCCGTACGACTTTTTCAAGCTCGCTCATCAGATGGGTTTTATTTTGCAAGCGCCCAGCAGTATCAGCAATCAGTACATCGATGTTTTTTGCCTTAGCCGATTGCATCGCATCAAAGATAACCGAGGCACTATCTGAGCCATGACCTTGAGCCACGACAGGGATATTATTACGCTCACCCCAAATCTGTAGCTGCTCAGTCGCGGCCGCTCTGAATGTATCTCCAGCGGCAAGCATTACTGATTTACCCTCGCCTTGCAGGCGTTTGGCAAGCTTACCTATAGTCGTGGTTTTACCCACGCCATTGACGCCAACCATCAAAATCACAAAGGGCTTTTTACTAGTATCAATCATCAGCGGCGCAACTTTTGGCGTCAAAATATCGACCAGCTCGTTTTGTAGCGCTTTATAAAGAGAATGCGCATAAATCAGATCGCCACGAGCGGTCTGCTCAGTTAAGCTCTTGATAATACGATTAGTCGCATTCACCCCGATATCTGCAACGAGCAGCTGATCTTCCACTTCCTCTAGCAGCTCATCGTCAATCTCTTTGCCACCGATCAGAATACTGACCATCCCCTCAGCTAGATTTTTGCGCGATTTACTCAGACCTGACTTCATCCGGTTGAACCAACTGCCTTTTTTACCGCCTTTAGGCTCAGTGGTTTGTAGATCGTCTTGCGCTGTCGCCTTTGTGCTTGGTTCTAAATGAGCGCCCTCTTTGCTAGCGTTTGTAGCTTCTCCTAACTGTGCTTGTAAGGGCATTTTTGGTACGTCAACCTTAGAGACATCAAACTCAGCTGAGTCATTATTGATATCAGTCTTGTCATCACTAGCTGCTACGTCTGTGGACTGGTTTGGCGTTTCGCTGTCTGCTTCCGGCGACACAATAGGGGATCCTAACGCTATATTACCCACTTGCGTAGCGTTGGCAGCTTTATCTGATGCGGTTTCCGTAGCCTCTGTAGGCTCAATAGAAGTTGTGTTCGCAGACTTCGCCTCATCAACAATATCGACCGATTGCACCGGCAAACTAGGTAAGGTAATATCATCGTCATCTAAATTATCTAGATCACCATCTAGATTGATAACCACGCGATTGGGATTGTCAGCATTATTCATAAACTTGCCCTAAAATTGATCAAAGTATTATTTGGGATCTGTTTAATAGACCCTAGTTTTAATGAGTTACCGTGTTATAAGAAACGTTATAAGAAGCTGTTATAAGAAACGTATAAGAAGCATAGATGCATATACCTTAGTTTAGCATAATTCGGTGCAGCCTCATTAATGCTAGTTGTCTAAGCTTATAAAAATAAGCTTATAAAAACACAGCTACCAAATTCTAATGAGATACCAATTAGATATGTTACTAGCTATACACTTAATAAATAAAGAGCTATGCAAGCTTCGCTTAAGATTTAGACACAAAACTCCGACCTCAGTTTAAATAAGATTGGCCTATCCTTAGCCATCGATTTGTTTAGTGCCATTATGATCAAGTAGGATCAGACTTTTATTACTAGGCTTTTATTACTCGATTTTTACTATCAGGAACGCTCATGTCATCTACCCTATCCACTCATAACATTAATAAAAAACCTCAGCCCAAAACGACTGTTTCTAAGACAGTTCTGACAGGTGCTCTAGCTGTAGCCATCGCGGCATCCGCTTTGGTAACGAGTGGTTGTCACACTACGCAAGGTCTTAAACCTACCGCAAGCGTCATGGTTGGCGGGCATAAATCCCTCTAATTGCGTAGCACTTTAATGGATATAGCCCTATTTATCGTTTTTAACATTTGAGAATATTATGCTTGTGAAGCGTTACCATTATTCATCCAAACCGTCTCGTTTATTACGGCGAACTGCGGGCATGCTAAGCTTGATAGCTACGCTCGCTGCCTGTCAGACTACAACAGTGACTGCAACTCCAGCAGCGCAGACCGCTACTTCACCAAACGTGGCTAGCGAGACGGCGAATAGCGCATCTGATTTACAAATGGATCTCTCAGGTCGTCATGAGTATCTGTTAGATAATGGTCTTAAAGTCATTATCAAAGAAGATCACCGTGCTCCTGTCGCTATGACCCAGATCTGGTACCGTGTCGGCTCGACAGATGAGCCCGTGGATAAAGGCGGTATCTCGCATTTACTTGAACATATGATGTTCAAAGGCACCGCTGACGTTTCAAGCGATGATTATGAGCGTCTAATCGCTAAGTTTGGCGGCTCAAACAATGCCTTTACTAGCTACGATTACACTGGCTACTACGAGCTGTTTCCGGTCAATCGCTTGCCGCTCGCATTAGAGCTTGAAGCCGATCGCATGACAAATTTGTTGTTCAATGAAGAGGAGTTTGCCAAAGAGCATCAAGTGGTCATGGAGGAGCGCCGCCAACGCACCGATGATAACCCGCTAGCCAAAGCTTATGAGTCGTTTCGTCTGCTCGCCCTACCTGATAGCCCTAAAGGCGAGTCGGTAATTGGGCCTATGGATGAGCTTGAATCTATCACCCTAGGCGAGCTCAAAGACTGGTATCAGGCTTGGTATGCGCCTAATAATGCTACGTTAGTCATCGTAGGAGATGTGCAGCCTGAAGCGGTATTGTCACAAGTCAAACGTTACTTTGGTGAGCTTAAACCAAGCACGCTGCCTGAGCGTCCATCCGTTCGTCAACAAGGCTTTCGCGGCTATCAAAAGGTCGACTCAGAGCAAGCGGTAAAAGTGCCAGTACTGCTGATGGGCTTTAATGTGCCAAGCTTACTGACCGTAGGCTTAGGTCACGAAAACCAAGCCTATGCTTTATCGTTAGCACAAGATGTCCTCGATGGCGGACTCTCAGCCAGACTTGAGAGCCGGCTCATTCGGGAGCAGAACTTACTGACTAGCGTCGGTACTTCTTATGATTTGTTTGATCGCGGCGATGGACTGTTTCTCATCCAAGCCACGCCGCGTGAAGGCGTCAGCTTAGAGCAAGCGCAGCAAGCTATTAGTAATGAGATCGATAAGCTCATGCGCGATCCTATCGAGGCGGACGAGATTGCTCGGGCAAAAACCAATACCGTGACCGGTCTCGTCTACGCGCAAGACAGCATGGCAGGACAAGCGCGTATGATTGGCTCGCTACAGACCATCGGTATTGATGATCGAATAATCGCCAACCTACCAGCTAAGCTCGATGAAGTCTCTGTGGCTGACATTCAGGCTGCCAGTCAAAAGTATCTCGTCGAAGACAATTTGACCGTTATGCACATTGTGCCGCCTAACAGCACGGCTAACACCAGTACTGATAATGCGGTCAACAAGCATCGCTAATGAGCACACTGCTACTCAAATGCCTACTACAAATAAGAAAGAGCTATGAATAAAAAACCGTCATTGGTCACTAAGTCAACTACCAAAAAGGCTACGCCAAGCGCCTTACTCACCACTTTAACCAGTAGCCTCCTGTTAGGACTAGCTGCGCTCTCTAATACTGCTCTTGCCGATACTGATATTGCTGAAGACTATAAAGGTTCAGCTGCAAATGTTGATAGCCGTGCGCCTATTGCCGCCCTGTCAAAACTCACAAGCCTTGATAACGTTGCTCCTTTGAAAATGACTGTTCCTGATATTGAGCATTTCACGACTGTCTCCGGCGTGCCCGTCTCTTTTGTCCGTACTACTGCCCTCCCTATCGTCGATATCGATTTGCGTTTCAACGCCGGTAGCGCCCGTGATGGCAGTATTCGCAAGCAAGGTTTTGGTATCGCTAACATGACCGCCACTATGCTCACGCAGGGCACTGAGACCAGAGATGAAGATGACTTCACTCGCGCGGTGGAGACTCTAGGTATTACGCTAAATAGTAGCGCTTATAAGGATATGTTTATCGTCTCGCTCAGAAGTTTGTCTGATGATGAGCATCTGCTCCCCGCTATCGACTTGATGACCCAGATGCTCACTGATCCGACTTTTGATGAACAAATACTGGCCCGCAATAAAGCCAGACTCCTAGTCGGTCTGCAGCAACAAAAACAAGATCCAGGTAGCCTTGCCAGTCTCGCTTTTAACAAAGCGCTCTATGGCACGCACCCTTATGCTCACCCCTCCTCTGGTACACTTGAGACGGTGCCGACTCTGAACCAAAAAGACTTGCAAGACTTTCAGAACCGCTATTTGGTCGCAAATAACGCTTCTCTTGCGATGACAGGTCATTTGACGTTAGCGCAAGCGAAGCGGCTGGCAAATGACATCACCAATAACTTGCCAAGAGGCAAAACGGCGCCGATTTTACCTGAGCCTAAGCCATTAACGCAGTCACAAAACATTCATATTGACTTCCCCAGCACTCAGACCACTGTGTTAATGGGGCAACTGGGTACTAAGCGTGCCACTGACCCTATTGCCCAGCAGCAGCAAACCAACTTTGCGGTGGGTAATGATGTGTTAGCAGGCGGAAATTTTAATGCGCGATTAATGACTGAGATTCGCCAAAACTTGGGCTACACTTATGGTATCTCAGGCGCTATGAACCCAATGCTTGCGCGCGGTCCCTATCAGATTGGCTTCTCAACGCGCAACGATAAAGCGCGCGCGGCTATCGATGCCAGCTTAGGCGTGATTAACGATACTTTAGAGGAAGGAATTACGAAAGATGAGATGCGCCTAACCACTGATAATCTAAAGAATAGCTTTCCTATGAGCTTCGCCAGTAATGCAGGCATCAACGGCTTGCTTGGTATGATGAATTTTTATCACTTACCTGACAGCTATCTGAAGGATTATGTGAGCCGTATTGATAGCGTCAAGCTCGCTGAAGTCAACGAAACGTTACGCAGCACATTAGATACTAATAAGTTTTTGATTGTGACTGTGGGAGCGGATGACCCTTGGCAGGATAAAGGCGATAGCGCTAAAGAGTAAGCGGTGATAAAAAAGACGGGTAAAAAACTCATTCTAGTAGCGCGTTTAAATCGATAATTCGTTTACCTTAAACGCGCTGTACTAATTTTTTATTAACAAGACAGCTTATTCTGTAATGTCTATTGTCACATCATAACTAAAGTGCTCAGGCTTGTAGCCTGCGCCATCATAAGACAGGCGTATCACGTGCTTGTCGTAAGACAGCACTTCGTAGTCGCCATTAGCAAAGTTGTAAATCTTTGGGGTAACCAATAACGCTTCTATCTGATCGTTATTAAGACTGACCGCTATGTGTTCGCCTACTTTAGGATATAAGAAGTAATCACAGCTGTTATTTACCATAACCTCAGCTTTGCGTTCGATTACAGTATTATCTACCTCTTTTTGAACGAGCTTTGGGCATAGATCCGGTTTTTTAGCAGCAACACGGGCGTATGAGTTCACAATTTTATCTTCGATATCAGACTGGACTTGCTCTCTTACTACAGCTGGCTCATCTGCTATAGGCGAATTCGCCTTATCAGAAGTACAAGCAGAGATAAAGAGAAATCCTGTACTGACTGTTAGAGCCAAAAAGCTTGAGTATTTTTTAGTGAGCCCTACCGGATTACTCTGAGCTAAATAGCGGTTCGCTACTCGAGGCAATTGTTTATCTGACACTGTTATACCCTTTGCTTTTTAAGCGCTTCAACCTTAAAATAAAATATTTTATAGTAAGCTCTGATATTTGATAGTACTACCCAATGACAGCAGAGGAATAACTTATCCTCTCTGCAAAAACATGCTAAGCATTAAAACATACTATAGGCTTTTATTAAACATTATTAAATGACCTATAGGTCTAAAGGGTAAACAATTATTCAGAATGGTTTACTAGTAACGGCAAGAAGAGCTACTACTGGTGTTACCAAAGCCCCATTTGCGGTAACCTTGCGAGTCTAAATGTACCGCTCCTGTCGAATACAATCCTAAACCAAAGTCCATAGCTTGACCTTGATATTGCCAAAACTGACATAAGCTATCTTGCATACGGCTCAGCTGCCACAGATTTCCGTCATATTCAGGCACCCAAACATCTATCGCGCCCGCCGTCATGTGCTTGCTATTTCTGGCACCGCCTGCACAGGAGTTGAGGCTGGGACTGCGATAGGCAGAACGAATCTCGGTACTAGCAGGCAGCACGCCTTGGTTTTTTAGCTGACTATATAAGCTTAGCGTCGGTACCATATTTGACCAAAGCTCCCGCGGCGGCAACTGAAAAGGCTCATAACCACAGCGATCCCAACTGCGAGCGGTAGTCAGTAACTGCTCCATCGGAGGTACGTTTCGTGTCCCTAACTGTGAGCTGAGATAACGCTGATAGTCAGCGACTTGCTGCGCGCGGAAGCGATTACTGTTTAACCAAGTATTGAAGTCCGCACTCCTATCACCATAGTAGTTGTCGTGGTTGTTATTCGGACTGCCGTACTGAGTATTATAAGCTGTGTTATAAGAGGTGTTATAACGCGGTGAGCGGCTAGGCGTGATAACCCGCTGATTCTCTTCGATAGAGAGCTTGGCATCGAAATTGTACTGCCGGTTTTTTTGGGCAATCAGTCCTTGCATACTGTCGCCTCTGATGACACTGGTATTGGCAGGGGAGATGTAAACCTGACCAGTAGTCGTACTACTGCCCTGACGTACTTGAATACGGCGCTCGCTACTATCATTTAAGATAGCAGCATTCGTATAGATACTAGTCGTGCACGCCAGCGTTAATAACGTCAGCTTGCTAAGCGCTGCCATATTTTTTGTGTTTATCATATGCAATTATTACCACTAGATATTTATCGAATTTATTAAGACACAGCGCCTATCGCTAGATGATCAAGTCAATATCGCTTGCAAGCACTCACAAAGAGTATTGAGTCTATAGCTGTAGTATAATCTATGGATACTATCAAATTTTAAGTAAGCAGGCTAAAATATCGTCTATCATAATAAGCAATAGCTTCGCTTTTAACATTTATTATCATAATCTTTATAATCACGTGACTTTTTATAATCATTTACAATCATGTGTTTTTGCGCCCTCTTTATAGTTTAGCGTTATCCGTAACGTCTCATTGACCTTCTCTCTTTAGTATCGACTCTATCTATGTCCTCTAATTTGCAATATCGTTTTTCACGTCAAAGCCATCACCTCGGCCAGCGTCATGAGCCTAACATTTGGCAGCGCATCCACATTGATCCTTGGCTCACCTTACTGCTGCTAGCGTTGTGCTGTATCGGCCTGACGATTTTATATAGCGCATCGACTCAGAACGTAAGTATGGTCATGCGTCAAATGGTCAGTTACGTGGTAGCCTTTGCCGTGATGTTTACTATGGCGCAGATACCGCCAACTATATACCGTAGCTTTACACCTATATTTTATGTATTAGGGCTGTTTTTATTAGTACTAGTCGAGCTCATTGGCGAGGTGCGTATGGGGGCGCAGCGCTGGATCAACTTACCAGGCTTTGGTAGCGTACAACCTTCTGAATTTATGAAGCTTGGCATGCCGATGATGTGCGCTTGGTTTCTCTCTAGACGTGAGCTACCGCCATCGTGGACGAGCATCGTCGGTACACTAGCGCTTATTATGATCCCTGTTCTATTAATCGCCAAAGAGCCTGATTTGGGGACGTCGCTGTTGGTCGCAGCTAGTGGTATTTTTGTGTTATTTTTGGCGGGTCTATCATGGTGGATGATCGCTGGCGCTGTCGCACTATCAATACCGCTTGTGACCTTTGCTTGGTATTTTTTATTACATGATTATCAGCGCACGCGAGTTTTGACTTTGCTTAATCCAGACGCAGATGCTCAAGGCGCGGGCTGGAATATTATACAGTCGAAGACCGCTATTGGCTCTGGTGGTATAACAGGTAAAGGCTACTTAGACGGCACGCAATCGCACCTGCATTTTTTGCCTGAGGGTCATACAGATTTTATTATCGCGGCATTCTCAGAAGAGTTTGGCTTAGTCGGCGTCATGTTATTGATGTTTATTTATGCCTGTTTATTAAGCCGTGCTCTATTCATCGCTTTTACTCATCCAGACAATTACAGTCGGCTCTTGGCAGGGGCTATCGCCATGTCATTCTTCGTCTATATATTTGTCAATGTAGGCATGGTCGGCGGTATCCTGCCTGTAGTTGGTGTTCCGCTACCCTTTATCAGCTATGGGGGTACGGCAATTGTCACTTTGATGGCAGGCTTCGGTTTGCTAATGTCTATCCATACGCATAGAGCCGCCTAGCGCTTTTTATTCAACGTCTTAGTTAACGTCTTAGTTATAGTTACAGTGCTTTAATAGCTTTATTTTTATGTCCCTTGTCCTTATATAGACGCTAGATATAAACTAGCTGAGAACAGAGTAACTTTATAAAAAGGTTGCTTTAATTAGCTAAACTTAACTAGAGATGTAATTTGTATAACATTGCAAGGTTTTTTACTTGTCATTACGGTTCAATTACGATAACCTGTTTAAATCGTAATATGGTACATAACTTATACAGAGCTGCTAAGCAAATTTTCATAAGTATATAGTAAAGCCATAACTTGCAAGTATAGTCCGACATTGATTATTTTATTTGTTATTGAATTGTTTATATAAAGATAAACTTACCCTAATTTAAAAATAATGGCTTTTATCTGCTAGTACTAGCATACATAGCAGTATCACTCTAAACAGCCAGCGCGATTAAAGCCGGTCCACGGTCTACTGGTAATCGGCATAAGTTATTATGATTTAATATTTCTGCGCTCAAGTTTTAGAGTACAAGTCAAAGAGGTATATATGAATAAGCGTCTATCTGGTTTACTGACAATGTCAGTGGTTCTATTTACTGGTTCTGCTGTTATCTCTAATGCTCAAGCAGCAGAGACGAGTCCTGCGCTGTCTGCAATATCTCAAGATAACGCCTCCCATATTGATCGCGTATTAGGTGAGTTAACTCGCCAGCACGATGGTGCATCAAGCCTAGTCAAATCAGCCCGCAAGCCAACTTCACTGGCATTAAACAGCCCGTTACTAGCTGCCGACAGCTCGCAGGCGAGTAATGACGAAGATGTGCTAGAGCGTTTGACCGCTGTGGCTTCCAATTCTGTAGGCAAATTTAAGCAAACGGGTCTGGCATCATGGTACGGTCGTAAGTTTCATGGTCGTAAAACAGCCAGCGGTGAAACCTTCGATATGAACGCCCTAACCGCTGCTCACCGCTCACTACCACTGAACTGCTATGTAAAGGTGACCAACAAAAACAATGGTAAAAGTGTGGTAGTAAAAGTCAATGATCGTGGTCCTTTCCATGGTAAGCGAGTTTTAGACTTATCTTACGGTGCAGCTAAGCAGTTGGGCATCACCAGTAAAGGCGTCGGTAACGTCTCAATCGAACGCGTTGCTGGCCCCTAATCTTGATTAGCTGTTATTATTGCAGCGGATAGCTTTATTAAGCTAAAAAGAGCGCCTAGTTTAACGAACTAGGCGCTCTTTTTGTTGCGCACAATAAACGGACACAGCGATTAATAGCTAAAAGTCTATCTCAAAGGCCCTTTCAATAGCATCGTCAAGACGCTCTACAGCGATGACATTGATGCCCTTAAACTGAGCTGAGTTGGCAGCGGGTGCATTGGACTTAGGAATGATGGCATGCTTAAAGCCATGCTTCATCGCTTCTTTTAGGCGCTCTTGTCCGTTCGGCACAGGACGTATCTCACCGGACAACCCAACCTCACCGAATACCGCTAATGACGAAGGTAGCGGTTTCTCCTTTATACTAGAGGCACAAGCGAGCAGCACTGCTAGATCAGAGCCGGTCTCAATCACCTTTACGCCGCCCACGACGTTGACGTAGACATCTTGCCCACTCGTATGGATACCGCCATGCCGGTGCATCACCGCAAGCAGCATAGACATTCTTTGATAATCAAGCCCTAGTGCCATACGCCTTGACTGCCCTTGTGAGTCATCAACTAAGGCTTGCACCTCTACTAATAGTGGCCGTGTACCCTCTCGGCTCACCATGACCACCGACCCTGCCACGGGCTTATCATAACGGCTTAAAAATATCGCTGATGGGTTAGCGACTTCCTTGAGCCCCATATCCGTCATACCAAAAATGCCTAACTCATTCACCGCACCAAAACGGTTTTTGACGGCGCGAATCATGCGAAAGCGCGAGTCAGACTGACCCTCGAAATACAGTACCGTATCCACCATGTGCTCAAGCACTCTAGGGCCTGCTAAGGTACCTTCCTTGGTCACATGACCCACTAAAAACAGCGCAGTCCCCGTCTGTTTAGCATAGCGAGTCAAGATCGCCGCTGACTCACGAATTTGACTGACGCCGCCGGGAGCTGAATTGATAGCATCAGTATAGATCGTCTGAATAGAGTCAATAATGGCAATCGCGGGCTGCTCTTGAGTCAACGCGGCGCAAATGGTCTCTACATTAGTCTCAGCCAAGACTCGCAGTCTGTCTGCTGGCAAGTCTAAACGTTTGGCGCGCATAGCAACTTGCGCTAATGACTCCTCGCCGGTGACATATAGCGCGCTACCCGCTAATGAGTCCGCTCTCGCCATATTGGTCGCTGTCTGTAGCAAGATAGTGGATTTGCCGATACCAGGGTCGCCGCCGATAAGCACAACCGAGCCTGCCACTAAGCCGCCGCCTAATACGCGGTCGAACTCACTGATGCCAGTTGGCAGACGGGTATCTAAAGTGACGCTCACTGCATTTAGCGGCATCACTGCGCTATGCGTTCCCGAATAGTTCCCTGCAGGGGCGCTGCTAGCACGCGGCGTAGTACGGCTGGATGCCGACTTAGCTGAGCTTTTATTATGATGCGGCATACTAACATCTGGCGCTTCGACTAAGGTATTCCATTCGCCGCAGTCGCTACACTGCCCCGCCCACTTACCAAAGTGAGCACCACAATTTTGGCAGACGTAGCTGCTTTTATTTTTTGCCATAGTATATGCACCTTAAGTGAATTATGAGCTCAAACGAATATAAGCTTAAAAGTCTAGGAATAAAAAAAGATATAGTGTATTAAATAAGGAGGTAGTAAAAATAAAGGATAGAAGATGATAGCCAAGACCACTTGGCTACCTAATTGACGTCGTTTAATAAACGATTAAAATAAAGTCGTCATAAAAGAAAGATATGACAAATAAAATACTAGTTCATCAACAGGAATAAACTTTAAGCCTGAAAGTCTTTACCCAAATAGACGGACTTAACCAACTCGTTCTCTAGCACCTCACGAGAAGTGCCCTCAGCGATGATAGCGCCTTCTGAGACAATATACGCCTTTTCGCAAATCGCTAGCGTCTCACGAACATTATGGTCAGTAATCAGCACGCCAATACCGCGATTTTTTAAGGTGAGTATCACCTCTTTGATATCACCCACGGATATAGGATCAACGCCAGCGAACGGCTCATCTAATAGCACAAACTTTGGATCTGCAGCCAAAGCTCGAGCAATCTCGCAGCGGCGACGCTCGCCCCCTGAGACGCTCATGCCCAAAGAGCTACGGACATGCTCTAGATGGAACTCAGCGATCAGTTTTTCAAGCTCTTGGCGCTGCTCATTTGCAGACAGCTCGCTGCGCGTTTGCAAAATAGCCAGTATATTATCTTCGATAGACAGCTTACGAAAGATAGAAGCCTCTTGCGGCAGATAGCCTATCCCTGCCCGCGCCCGCTCATGCATGGCATATTTAGATAGATCCATTTTTCCTAGGCTAACGCGGCCTTTATCCATATTGACGAGACCAACTACCATATAAAAACTAGTGGTCTTACCCGCGCCATTTGGACCTAACAGGCCAACCACTTGTCCTTGTTCAACAGAGAACGACACGTCTTTAACGACCCAGCGCTTACCGTAGCGCTTGCCTAAGTTCTGCATCGATAAGCGCAGGGGTACTGGCGCTGCAGGGCTCACTGCTGATGAGGTGCTGCTCTCATTATTGTTTATCATAACTTACTCATGCTCTATTTGAGTCTTATACACTTTAGCGCTTATCTAGACGCGTCAATTTAAAACGATAATTAGGCTACCGGCGTAAAATAATGCGCTACTTGTCTTAGGTAGTGGTTATTTTAGTAGTGGCTGTTTTAATAATGGCTGTAAACTAGCGTATGCCCGTCTGATTGGTATTATTATTAGGAGGGAAGATCAATTCTACGCGCTGATTACCGCTCGCTGTCGCCTCGACATCCCCTGCTTTGAGACTATAACGAATCACATTACCTGCAAAGCTTGCACCGTTTTGCGTTAATTTTGCATTGCCGGTCAAAGTCATGATGCCAGTGGCCGCATTATAGTCAATCTTATTAGCGCGGCCTTTTGCTAAGCCTTTTTCGGCGGTCACCACTTGCTGCATCGTCGCCGGTCGACCGGTTGCCACAGCTGATTGGATGCTGCGCTGCTCTGAGAGATTGACCGTAATATTATCCGCTGTTAATTTGAGCGTGCCTTGGGTAATAACCACTGTTCCTGAATAGCTCGTTACGCCAGTACTCTCGCTATACGTGGCACGATCGGCAAGCAGCTTGATAGGCTGATTGGCATCAGAAGGTAGCGCATGGCTATAGATAGGCAGAGCTAGCAGCATAACTACTGGAAGGGCGCTTATATGAGATGCTGCTGATAGCTTGGGCGCTAGCGCACGAACTATAGGCAAAAGACTTGATTTCATGTTTGTATACTCTTTTTATGATAGGTATGAAAAGCAGCAGTAGTCGTGATTATTCAATAACGGTTTTATACTTTGAACATTTTATACTTTAAAATTTTTATAATGAAAGGTAGTTTATAGTTAACAACTTACAGTTCACAACTCATAGTTAAAGCGCTTTAAAATTAAATATACTGAGTTAAAAAAGTGCCTTATCCTGACGCTCAGCAGGAGTAAACATTACGGCCACTTGCTCAAACTCATACTCGCCCGTTTCTAAATTGGCTGTCATGCTAGCCGCTTCAAAACGATTAGCGCCTTGGATGACTTGTACGGGCTGCTCACTATAAACTTGCTTTGATTGGGTATTACCTTTTAATGCTTCACCTGTCACGGTTATAGGCGCTATTTTCTCACCATTGTCGGTGGTTTTTTGCTGATCTTGGCTAGCTAAACTAAAGCCGCCGTACAGGTGCAGGTCACCGGTTTCTTGATTGACCGTTGCTGTTCCTGACTCAATACGGTACAGCTGCTTAGCTGATGGCTCCCAGTTCATAGTAATACCGGACATTATGTCCTGATTAGTATTAGGATCATGCCTGAGCGATTCAGCGTTGAGCTCATACTCTGTTTCGCCTTGCTCATTAGTCTGCACCGCCTTTATATCAGTAGCTTCGTAGTCCACTTCTGAGGGACCCACACTCACTGTCGGCGTTACTTCTGCTTGCTGCTGAAAAAACCATCCTGCGATACCAGCGATGATTAGGGCCAAGATGATTAAGACACGAGTATTCACTATAATTTATCCTACTGATGACTCTGCACTGTGGGGAGCACTACCCTCTAAGGTATAGCCTGCAATGTACGCTTCGTAATGCCCGTGACCTTTCAAAATAAGGTCACATATCTCACGCACCGCACCGTAACCGCCCGCGCGTGTAGTGACCATATCACTGCGATTGATAACTTCAGAGTGGGCATTAGGTACTGTGGCCGCAAACCCGACTGTTTGCATCGCCTTTATGTCTGGCAAGTCATCCCCCATGTAGGCGCAGTCTGCTGTAGTGATATCAGCAGCTTTATCCACCATAGTCATCAGCTCTTTTAGCGCCACAACTTTATCATCTCGGCCTTGCACCACATAATCGATACCTATCTCTTTGGCGCGTTTGTCTACCATAGGACTACGACGACCGGTGATAATCGCGGTCAAAATACCATAACGTGCTAATGCCTTGATACCTACGCCATCTTGTACCGAAAAAGCTTTGGTTTCAACCCCGTTTGCATCATAAATAATCTGCCCATTGGACAAAATACCATCGACATCTAACACTAGCATTTTAACTTTACCGGCTTTTTCGATTAAATCTTGCATAGGCTACCTCTTATTATTAGTTTTTATCTATCATTTATGCTCAGTAAGAAGGGGTTATTTTACCCCAGCTTGCAATAAGTCATGAACGGTAATAATAGCATCTAGATGACCTTGTTCATCCATTACCAATAGCTGACTGATCGCATTTTCATTCATCACACTTAAGGCATCAGAGGCGCGCATGGTTTTACTGACATGACGCGGATTTGTAGTCATAATCTCGCGCATCGGCGTGGCCAAATCGATGCCTTTTTCAAGTACTCGGCGTAAGTCGCCATCGGTAAACACCCCAACTACTTTATCCTCGTCGTCGACGACTACCGTCATACCTAAACGACCATTAGTCATGGTAAACAGCGCTTCGTTGAGAGCCGCCTGCTGATTGACTAAAGGCAGGTTTTCACTACTGGTGTGCATCAGATCCTCAACCCGCGTTAATAGCTGACGCCCAAGGGCACCGGCAGGATGCGATAGAGCAAAATCCTCTGAAGTGAAGTTACGCGCATGCACTAAAGCTACTGCTAATGCATCGCCCAAAGCGAGCGTTGCGGTCGTACTCGAGGTTGGCGCTAAATTAAGCGGGCACGCCTCTTGCGACTGACCTAAGGTCAATACGACATCAGCCGCTCGAGGCAACATCCCCCGCTTGTCGCGGCTGATGCTAATGAGCGGTATGCCAAGGCGCTTGACGACAGGGAGTAGGGTTTTGATCTCATCAGACTCACCCGAGTTGGAGATGGCCAATAACACATCACCGCGCACTAGCATTCCTAGGTCGCCATGTCCGGCCTCTCCTGGATGCATAAAAAATGCCGGCGTGCCCGTAGAAGCAAAGGTTGCGGCTATTTTGCGACCGATCAGTCCTGACTTACCCATGCCAGTGACCACTAAGCGTCCTTGGCATGCCAAAATAATATCGCAAGCCTGAGCAAACCGCTCGTCTATTTGCTCGGTTAGTAGCGCTAAGGCGGTTTTTTCTGTGTTGATAGCTTCAATAGCAGTCGCTATAAACTGCTCATGAGTGAGATGACTGTTACCGCTATTCATATATAACTCATTATTGATTATTTGATCGTCTATTTTACTATATTATCGACAACTTTAGTAACCGCGCTCTAAATGGGCTCAATAGGATTTTAAGCAAATACAAAAAAGACCCACTGCGTGAGTAGGTCTTCATTTACTACAACAGCTTCATGAAACTATCGGCCATACCAGCTGACCGTGGAAACTTGAAAGAATAATGGCGATTAATGATTGTCGCTATCGTTAAAGTCCTCTTTTGGCGTATCATTTAGGCCGGTATTCTCGCCTGGGTTTTCAAAGCCGCGATCCTGACCAAAGCCCGTTCGATCAGAGCTTGCTCCAAAGCCGCTACGATTAGAGTCTTGACCAAAGCCGCCGCGCTCAAAACCGCGATCTTGTCCAAAACCGCTACGATTAAAGCCGCTACGATTTGCAGGGAAGCCGCGCTCTTCGTAGCCACTACTCATACCGCCCGCTTGATTACCACGGTCAAAGCCGCCGCCTTGGTAGCCACTAGCCGAGCCTGAGGATTGTGCGCTGCTACTAGAAGATGACGCTGTACTGCTACGAGGGTTTCGCGCTGGTACTACTGTCGATATGGCATGCTTATAGACCATTTGGCTAACGGTATTTTTTAATAAAACTACATATTGGTCAAAAGACTCAATCTGGCCTTGTAGCTTAATGCCATTAACTAGAAAAATGGACACTGGAATACGGTCTTTGCGCAGTGAGTTCAAAAACGGATCTTGTAGAGTCTGTCCTTTTGACATAAAAATTCTCCTAATAGTTATTATTTTATTGTAATGTACTGTGATTTTATACTAAGAAAAATCAGTCTAAATTATAACAGTTAACACCCTGCTCTATTGTCGTTTATCGTTATTTAATATAATCGTTTCTTACATATCATTTCTTGCGTAATGTTATAAAAACGATTCAATCATACTACTCTTTAGCTCATTCTATTTGTACTAATCTATTTATACAAAATAGCGATGCTATATAAATGTACTGTAGCGGCTACTCTAAATAATCTCTCACTTGCTCGATAGAAGTAAATGAGCTTATGACTATATTGTGTTGCGTATCAGTAATGCTTGTATCAATTTGTGCAGGCGCTATAGCGGACTGATTTGCTACCGCTAAGCCTTTGGACAACTTACGCAGCCAAGTGTACTGGCGCTTAGCCAGCTGTCTGGTAGCATATAATGCCTTATTTCGCATCGCTTCACAAGCGAGATGCTGCTGCTGAGACTGCATCTGTTTTGCAGAGTTATTAGACACCTTAATCTTGTCATCTGTACTATTAGCAAAAGCCTCATAAAACAGCGACTTATCTAAATGCGCGCGCTCAAAGACTGGATGGTCGATATGCACTAAATATTCAAGCACTTGACGATAGCCCACGCAGCGCATAGCAGGCATGTTTGGCGTTAGCGGATAACGCTCAAGTAAACCGATCACCTCATCCACTAAGCCTTCTTGCCACATAATATCTAAACGTTGATGAATGCGCTCATGTAACCAGGAACGCTCCGGTAGCACGGATAAGACATGCCACTGCTGGTTAGGATTATGGGCCAATGCTTGTTTGGGTTGATGTTGCCAGTCGCTTATTGGAACACTGGTTTGTTTATATACCTCGACGGCTCGCGTGATTCGCTGCGTATCAGCAGGCGCTAACCGTTGATGGCTCTGAGGATCGACGTCAGCCAAATAATCGTATAAAGCGCCAATACCTGCTGTTTGTCGCCACTGCTCGACTTGCCTGCGTACCTGCTCATCGCTATCCGGAACAGGCGACAGGCCTTCTATCAGTGCCATGTAGTACATCATCGTACCGCCCACTAACAACGGGATTTTACCTTTTGCATGACACTCATCAATCAGGCACTCAACATCGCTGACAAACTCCGCGACGCTATAGCTTTGTGTTGGATCAATAATATCGACTAAATGATGCGGATAACGCTGTAATTCTGCAGCCGTAGGTTTAGCGGTACCAATATCCATCCCACGATAAATAAGCGCAGAATCTACTGAGATAAGCTCATAACGACCACTATCATAAAGCTCATAAGCTAAGGCGGTCTTGCCACTCGCCGTTGGCGCCATTAAGCAAATGACGCTATTATCTGACATAGGATGAGGAGCGTCTGACATAAAGTTGCCTATAAAAAGAGTTTAACCATTTAGGGCGTGTTGAACATTCACAAATGCGCACTGCTGATCGCTAAAATAGTTC
>NZ_JADQAL010000002.1:0-156822 GCF_022129275.1 Psychrobacter sp. Ps3 | reverse complement strand
GGGACAGGTAGCGACATTGTAAATAGTATCAATGAGTTACAATGTGGCTTATCCCGAACTGGGGTTTAAATAGCAAAAATAAATTCGCTTACCAATAAAGTGCTAATTTAGTAAACAAATTTTTATAAATATAGCATTTAAAAGTCTTTTATGGGTAATTTTCTTGCGCTAAATGTAGATAGCTATCAGATATTAATTTTATCGCCAATATCCGGTAGCAACTCATCGATTTGATGTTGATGAAATACTTTGGCGCCGCGCGATACTGTGGCGATACCGACGCCAAGCTGCGCGCTAATCTCTCGTTGCGTCACTTCTTGCTGTAGTAGTGCAAAGATAGTTAAGCGATTACCAAGCTCAGCTTGCTCTTTTTCGGTCAATAGCGCTTTAAGTATCTCTGATAAATGGGCTTTGTCATTGGTCTGAGTCAGTAGCGCTAATAAGTAGTCATAAGCTTTATTAGAGTGACTGTTAGAATGACTGTCTTGTTTGGCCATTTTATTCTCCTTTTGCCTCAATCAATAAAGGCGAAATACGTTCATTATTCTATTTGTGAGCACTGCTTTATTAGCAGAGCAGTAATGCTTGACCTGCCATAAAACTTAGCCTAAAATCTGTTTCAATGTACTAGAACATAATAACAAATTTCTATTATAATTTAGATCGTTTTCTATGTTTAATTTAGCTTCAAATAGACAATAGTGAATCAGACAACAGGAATGAGCCATGACAGCATTAGCCAATGACAGCAGCAACACTTACGGTTTGCACGACTCCATTTTGCCAAGCCTTGATGGTTTATATGGCGAGTATGGCGGCAAGATTGAGCATCCTGAGCTGGCAAAAGCGATGGAGGAGATCGAGACAGGCTTTCGTGCGATCATTAAAGACGACGATTTTGTTAATGAGATGAGCCGCTTGCGTCAGACTTACATCGGTCGGCCTAGTCCGATATTTCATGCCAGACGCTTAAGCGAGCATTGCGGCGGCGCGCAGATTTATTTTAAACGTGAGGACTTGAATCACACCGGCGCACACAAGATTAATCACTGTATAGGGGAGGTGTTACTCGCCAAAAAGCTCGGCAAAACCAAAGTCATCGCCGAGACGGGTGCAGGGCAACATGGCGTAGCACTAGCTACGGCAGCGGCGCTGATGGGCGTGGAGTGTGAGATCCACATGGGCGTCGTCGATATCGAAAAAGAGCATCCCAATGTCAGCCGGATGAAAATCTTAGGTGCTAATATCGTGCCGGTATCGCGCGGCGCAGGCACGCTAAAAGAGGCGGTCGATAGTGCGTTTGAGACTTATCTTAGTGATTTGGACAACAGTATGTTTGCCATTGGCTCAGCACTCGGGCCTGCGCCTTATCCTGAGATAGTCAGCTACTTTCAGTCAGTGATTGGCCGTGAAGCGCGGACGCAGTTCTTAGAAACTACTGGCACGCTGCCTAATAAAGTGGTCGCTTGTGTTGGCGGCGGCTCTAATGCGATTGGCATCTTTAGCGGCTTTTTGGGTGATACAGAGGTAGAAAAAGTCGGCGTCGAGCCTGCAGGCGAAGGTCTTGATACGCCTAATCACGCGGCGACGATGACGCTTGGGACGAAAGGCGCGATTCATGGTTTTAAATGCTATGTGTTACTCGACGACAATGGTGAGCCTGCGCCTGTACATTCAATTGCCTCCGGTCTTGATTATCCGGGCGTTGGCCCGCAGCACTCACTACTTCAAGATATGGGTCTTGCGACTTATGAATCAGCGACAGACGCGGAGTGTTTAGACGCGTTTATGGCGTTATCACGACTTGAAGGTATTATCCCTGCCTTAGAGACGGCGCACGCGATCGCTTATGCCATGCGAGTCGCCAAAGACATGTGGCCTGATGAGACGATTTTGGTCAATCTATCAGGGCGCGGCGATAAGGATATCGATTTCATCTTGGACAAAGTGAATTTGTAGGGTAAATGAGCAATAAGGCTCGAAAGCCATTCGCTATGGTTGATTGACCCCTTGTACTAAGTAGCTGCGTTTTTCTCCTGCAAACACAATCGCATTATCGATACCTTGCATAGGCGAGCTTGGCTTACCAATGGCAATTAAGGTATCGGTTAAGCGCTCATCGGCGACCCATTTAGCGTCCTCTTGCTTCATTAATTCATAATCGAGCTTTTCTGTCGCAAGACAGCCATTTAAGCCTAAGGTTAAAGCAGCAACAAACCCTATTTTTTTGCACAGTTTTAGCATAATGGCTTCCTGTCTTCTCACTAATAATCATAATCCACGCAAACGATGCCACTTAAGCAGTCGCGATGATTATCGTTTTTCCATGGAGAGGGCAGGGATAGGGCTTTGTTAAGTTGATAGCGAGGCGCGGCCCAGTCAGATATCTCATAACCTTCTTCATCAGCTTTAGGCACGGGGTAGGATTGCTCGCGTTCAGCAGCAGACAGCGCCATAAAATCAAGTAAAGTACGAGCGTCTTTTGCCAACAAGGTATTAGAGTGTTTGGCAAGTTTTTTTATCGTTTGCTCATACTCTGGGCGCACAAACTCGCTGATGTCGTCATCGAGCCACTGACTGTTATCTGAACCCGAAAAGAGCACGTAACGGTATAGGGTAAATAGACTTATAGCGTCTTGAATAAAGTAACTATTTGGGTACTGCTGTATATAATTCTCCCAAAAAGCCGCGCGCTTAAGTAATTCTTCATAAGAGATGGCAACCGCCGCATCATTCCAAAAGATGTCTTGGTTATCGATGGCCATGCGCTCAATAAACTCGGCTTGATCTCTAGGTAGATACGGCGTAAAAATATCAGCCATCGCCTGCAAATCGTGATGAAAGACAAAAATACCTTCGCCGATATAGAGGATACTGACGTCAGCGTTACTCTCAACCAAACTAATAAGATAGCGAGTACGCGGCGCGACTTGTTTTAACTGCGCAATGCTTGCTTTTTTACCTTTATCTAAGGTCTCGACAATAGCATAAAACGCGTCATCATCATGATAGGTATCAAACTGCAAAAAGCGTCGATACATCGCTTGGTAAGTGCCTAGCCATGCCAGTGCCTCGCTATTAATCGCGGTGGGTAAACAGGCTTTTAGTTGACGCTGAATAGAGTGCAGATCCTCAATCTTACTTTTATTACTAATAGCTTGCATCCTGTCATCAAGCTTACTACAAATGAGCTGATCTCTTAGTTTGCCTTCAGATAATTCGACAATGGATGTCGTCAGCTCTTTTGCTGTTCTGGCTTCTATTAATGTAGGCGTAGACGCTTTTTTGTCAGTTTGCGCAGACGTTACTGGATCTGGCGTGTCCGTTTTTTCAGACGGCGGCTGACAGGCAGATAGTAATAGTGAGCTGGCAGTGATAAGCAAAGACAATAGCGTTTTTTGCATAAATTTCACTCTTAGATAAGACGTAAGTTGAAGGCTCTAATATACTAGTAAGTATCACAGATTCATACGGGCCATAAATACAAAGGTAGAATTAAGTCGCTGTTTTCGTTTGTAACGATAGATTGAATAATCCAAGCTGTCCCCTATAAAGAAAACGATTTAGCTTACTTTTCAATCGGTCTGTTTTCTAAATCTTAAATCATAATCGATAACAACAAATAAGGCTTTTTATGGCACACGATAATTTATTTGAACCTGTCAAAATGGGCAGCCAAACACTCAAAAACCGTATCATTATGGCACCTCTGACCCGTCTGCGCGCAGTCGAGCCAGGCGATGTGCCGACCGCATTGGCAGGCGAGTATTATTCGCAGCGCGCAGGAGCAGGGCTGGTCATCACCGAAGCGACGCAGGTATCCTTTCAGGCCAAAGGCTATGCTGGCGCGCCTGGTATTCATACTAAGGATCAAGTCACCGCATGGAAAACGATCGTCGATAATGTCCATGCCAAAGGCGGCAAAATCGTCGCGCAGCTTTGGCATACTGGTCTGGTGTCACACGATAGCGTGCAGCCTGATAGCAAAGCGCCGATCTCCGCCTCCGATGTCGAAGTCGGCGCTCGCACGTCACTGCGTGATAGCGATAATCAAGCGATTCGCGTCGAAGCCACACCGCCGCGTCCGGCGACTTTGGACGACATTAAGCAAGTGATCAAAGACTTCGCTCATGCAACAACCATGGCTCGCGAAGCTGGGTTTGATGGGGTAGAAGTCCACGGCGCTCATGGCTACCTATTGCATCAGTTTTGGGTCGAGCAGACCAATAAGCGCGATGATGAATACGGTGGTAGTAAAGAAAACCGTGCCCGTCTAACGCTCGAGGTCGTTGACGCTTGTATTGCGGCTTGGGATAACGATCACGTTGGTATTCGTATCTCTCCGCAAGGCACGTTCAATGGCGTAGAAGCAGGCTATGATGAAGAAGACAATATCTGGCTGATTGAGCAAATTAATAAGCGTGGTCTAATGTATTTGCATCTGTCAGAGCCAGATTGGGCAGGTGGTACGCCATATAATGACGGTTTCCGTCAGCGTATCCGCGATGCTTTTGATAATATGATTATCGCAGCGGGCGGCTATACAGCAGAAAAAGCTGAGCGCAACATCAAAGAGGGCTATATCGACGCGGTTGCCTTTGGTCGTGACTTTATTGCCAATCCTGATTTGCCGGAGCGTATTCGTCAAGATGCACCGTTAAATGAGCAGCATCCGCAGAGCTTTTATGGTGGCGGTAGCGAGGGCTACACCGATTATCCTTATTTGGAGCAAAAGCAGGCTTAGTCCGTAACCTTTAACTTAGCATGAACTATTGTAGGAGGTTAAAAACCCAGCCTACGCAAAAACTCTAAATAGTATCATTCTCAAGATACAAAAGCCTCGATAGCTTCATGTTGTCGAGGCTTTTTACTGTTTGTTATTTATAAAATACTCTTTTATACCACCTCGCCGCAGACAAAGCCGCTGGCCCATGCCCACTGAAAGTTATAACCACCAAGCCAGCCGGTAACATCGAGCACTTCACCGATGAAGTAAAGTCCTTCTTGCAATTTACTCTCCATCGTTTTTGATGATACCTCGTCAGTATCGATGCCGCCGCGCGTGACCTCAGCGGTGCGATAGCCCTCAGTGCCAGAGGGTTTAAGCTGCCAGCCATTGATCGCTTGACCTATCTGAGTCAAACGCTCGTCTTTGATATTTGCAAGCTCAATCTCTTTGACGTCTTCCCATAACATAGTTTGTAATGCTACTAGTAATTTTTTGGGCAAAGCGTTGTCAGTATTTTCGCTTAGCACCGTGCGTATAAGCTGCTTTGGATGCTGTTTTTTATGAGTGAGTAATAGCTCAGTCATATCAAAGTCAGGGAGCAAATCAATCTCGATAGTCTCACCCGTGTGCCAGTAGTTCGAAAGCTGAAGCATAGCAGGGCCAGACAGGCCGCGATGAGTAAAGAGTAGCGGTAGCTTAAACGAAATGCGCGTGTTACTGGCCACCACAGGCAAGCTAATACCCGATAGCGCTCGCAGCAGCTCACCTGTCTTATCGGTAAAGGTAAAAGGCACAAGGCTTGCATCAATTGGTGTCAGCGTATGCCCAAATTGTTGCGCCAGCTCGTAACCTAAGCCGCTTGCTCCCATTGTCGGGATAGAGAGTCCGCCCGTTGCGACAACCAAAGACTGGCAATGATAAGTGGTTTTAGGGAGTTTTGGCTCACTGCTGGCTTCTTTAAGCTCTTTTTTGCTCAGTTGTTTACTGGTAAGTAATTGAAAGCGTTTTTCGTTTTCATTTTGATGAGCGGTAACCTCATTAACTTGGGTGTTGAGGCGAACTTGCACTCCGGCAGCGGCACACTCTTTAAGTAACATCGTCACGATATCTTGCGCAGAATTATCACAAAATAACTGGCCATGCTCGCGCTCATGATAAGCAATCTTATGCTGCTCTACCATCCCGATAAACTCCCAACTCGGATAACGGCTCAGCGCTGATTTAGCAAAGTGCTCGTTAGCACCGATAAAGTGCTCAGGCTCAACAAAGTAATTGGTAAAGTTGCAGCGTCCGCCGCCTGACATCAGGATTTTTTTGCCCGCCTTATTGGCGTGATCAAGCACGAGTACGCGCCGGCCTCGGCGGCCTGCGGTCAGCGCGCAATAGAGTCCTGACGCACCTGCACCGATGATAATGACATCGAAATGACCGTTATTAGATAATTTAACTGCTGACGCTGGGTTTTGCTGTTGACTCATGATGACTACTTAAAATGGGACGAATAGATAAAAATTATGGGCTAAATTATAGCATGCTAGCTATTTAAAAATTCAAAAGCTACGCTATGGTGACATCATACAGAACGTTTTAAGCTACGTGTTTTAAGCTATGCGTTTTTAAGCAGAGTTTCCGTATTGCACGCATTATGACGCTCGTGGATCGCATCAATATGTGCCAACATTAACGATATTTATTTATCGCAAGTACAAGATGGTCAATGGAAAACGGTCACTCAGCTCAAATAAGAAGCGAGTGCCTTCAATACTCTAATGCCGTTGTACGAATCACAAGTCATACTTAGGTATGGCTTGTTTGGGTTATAGGCTTTGCATTTTATATATGATGTTAATCTAGTTTTAAGTGCACAGTTGTATATTGAAATTGTTATTATTCATAGTCAATGGCTTGCAACCTTTTTGCTTATTTGCCAAACTATCGTTAAACGTCATACATTATGGACGATGGCATGCATTACCGATATAGACGCGTAACTATTATCAACCGCGATTTATAAGGTAGTGATAATCAAAAAGGAAGATGACCATGACCCAAGAATCGTTTTCTATTCCGGCTGAATTTATCGCCACTGCAAATACCAGTCCTGAACAATACAAAAAGGACTATCAGCGTTCCATCGCTTCGATTGAAGACAACGATGCTTATTGGGCTGAGCGCGCTGAGAGCATCGATTGGATCACCAAACCTACCAAGATCAGTAATGTCAGCTATGACTTGGAGGATTTTCGTATTAAGTGGTTTGAGGACGGCGAGCTTAACCTCTCGGTCAACTGCCTCGATCGTCATCTAAAAAACAACCCTTACAAGCCTGCCATCATTTGGGAGGGCGATCACCCCTCTTTAAATAAAATCATCTCTTTTAAAGAGCTGTATGCCGGGGTCTGCCGCTTAGGTAACGCTATGCGCAACTTAGGGATCAAAAAAGGCGATCGCGTGACTCTTTATATGCCGATGATACCTGAAGCTATGGTCGCTATGCTGGCATGTACTCGCATTGGCGCGGTGCATTCGGTGGTCTTTGGCGGCTTCTCTGCTGAGAGTTTAAGTAGCCGCATCGTCGATAGTCAGTCCAAACTAGTGATTACGGCTGATGAGGGCCTGCGTGGTAATAGCCGTACGCCGCTCAAAGCCAATGTCGATCGCGCTTTGGATGCTGAAGGCACAGATAGCGTAGAAAACGTCATCGTCGTACACCGTACGGGCAATTCAGTGCCGATGAGTGGTCGCCGCGATCACTGGTATCATAACCTCATCGCCGCGCAAAGCGAGCACTGTGAGCCTGAGGTTATGAATGCCGAGGACCCACTGTTTTTATTATACACCTCCGGCTCAACAGGTAAGCCCAAAGGCGTCGTCCATACTACCGGCGGCTATATCGTCTATGCGCTATCGACCTTTCGTGATGTCTTCGATATCAAAGACGATGATATCTTCTGGTGCACCGCTGATGTCGGCTGGATCACTGGCCACACTTACGCTACGTACGCGCCGTTGGCTAATGGCACCACAACAGTGATGTTCGAAGGTGTGCCCGAATACCCCACTTGGGCGCGCGTCGGTAATATCATAGATAAGCACAATATCAGTATATTATATACCGCGCCAACCGCCATTCGTGCAATGATGAAAGAGGGCGATGCTTTTGTCCGTGAGTCAGATCGCTCAAGTTTGCGTTTGCTTGGCACGGTCGGCGAACCGATCAACCCTGAAGCGTGGGACTGGTACTATAATGTCGTCGGCGGCGCGCGTTGCCCTATCGTCGATACGTGGTGGCAAACAGAAACCGGTGGTATTTTGCTGGCTCCTATTCCCGGTACAGTCGCGCTCAAACCGGGTGCTGCGATGAATCCGCTATACGGTATTGAGCCTGCCATCATGGAAGATGACTATGAGCTTGAGGGTCCGGCCTCAGGTAACTTAGCGATTAGTAATAGTTGGCCAGGTCAAATGCGTACGATTTATAATGATCATGCGCGTTTTTTGGAGACTTATTTTGCTGAGTATCCGGGTTATTACTTCACAGGTGATGGCGCGCAGCGTGATGAAGATGGTCATTACTGGATCACAGGGCGTGTTGATGATGTCCTCAATGTCTCAGGACATAGGCTCGGCACGGCTGAGATCGAAAGCGCCGTCGATGAGCATCCCTTCATCGCGGAAGCTGCCGTGGTCGGGATGCCACATGAGATACGCGGCGTTGGCATTTGTGTGTTTGCCATCCTAAAGTCAGGTGAGAGCGCAGATGATAGTCTCAAAGCTGAGCTTAATCGCCATGTGCGTCGTGAGATTGGTCCTATTGCCAACTTAGATGCTATCTTTATCGTTAATGCTCTACCCAAAACTCGCTCTGGCAAAATCATGCGCCGTATTCTGCGCAGTATTGCTGCCGGTCAGTATGTCGGTCTCGGTGATTTATCCACCTTAGCAGATAGCTCAGTGATTAATAAACTCATTGAGGCAGTGAAAGCTGAACGTACGGACGGTCTCTAACGGCGAGTTTCAGCTTTAAGTATTATACAAGTCATGCTCTTTTTTATCATAGCAAAAAAGAGCATGACTTTTTGCATATGATTTTTAAGGATAGTTTTGTGCTATCTTTAGCTATTGTTTTTTGCAATTTTATTTATAAGGCGCAGCCTTTTTATGACTGATCATGCAATACATAACGAGCAAGACAAGAGTAAAGCGTTATCTTCATACCCCAAGATAGCCATCATCGGTGGCGGCTTAAGCGGTCTATTTACCGCTATTTTATTAGAGCGCAAGTTTGCTCAGCATCAGTATCAGAATCAGCACTCAGACCTGCAAATCACCGTTTTTGAGAAATCGCGCGGCGTGGGACGGTTAGCGACGCGCTATCGTAGCGATAGCGTAACAGGTAAAAACTGGCAGTGGAGCTTTGGCGCGCAGTTCTTCACCGCCAAGACCGATAGCTTCCAGCAGTTTATAGCGCCTTGGTTAGACTCAGGGTTATTGCAGCCATGGTGCGCGCAAGTGGTCAATTTATCTATCACGAATAAGAGCGGGCAGCCGCCGTATATCGAGCCAAAAGAGCAGTGGGGCACTGAGCAGGCCCGTTACGTTAGTACACCAAAGATGACCAGTTGGGGCCGAGCGTTAGCAGATCAGTTGCAGCAGACAAAGATACAATTCCAAACTCGCGTGGCACCGCTGGCGCAATATGCCAATCCGCAGACAGGTCAACCAACAGAGCTGTTTGATAATAATGGCGAGAGTTTAGGGCTTTTTGATTGGGTTATTTGCACCGCGCCGAACGTGCAAACGGCTGAGCTGATGGCAGATAGCGGCTTCACAGAACAAGCGAAAATTATGCAGCCAAAAATGCGAGCTTGCTATACGCTTATGCTTGGCTGGGATGAGGAGTCAAAGCTACCTGCTAGCTTAAAAAGCTCAAGTAAGAGTCAAGATTTAAAATTGTGGGATGTCGCGCATCTACAAGACTCTATTTTGGCTAAGATATTTGTTGAGCATCATAAGCCTAATCATAAGGGGCTATTACCAAGTGTCACGATTCACGCCGATAACGACTGGTCTGAGCAGCA
This sequence comes from Psychrobacter sp. Ps3, assembly GCF_022129275.1. Classification (NCBI taxonomy): domain Bacteria; kingdom Pseudomonadati; phylum Pseudomonadota; class Gammaproteobacteria; order Moraxellales; family Moraxellaceae; genus Psychrobacter; species Psychrobacter sp. Ps3. The sequence goes on along the minus strand of NZ_JADQAL010000002.1, from coordinate 147,012 downwards.
AGTAGACCAGGATATTGACGAGGTAACGGCTCGGCTGCTAGCAGAAGCCAGAGAGGCGCTAAGCTGGACTGAGCAAACTGCGCCAAGTCAAATTGACTGTCATCGTTGGCGCTATGCAGCAACATCGATGGCGCTAAATGACGAAGATGATGAGCAGCCATTAGGCCTCTTAGTAGATAACGAGCAGCAATGGATAATTAGTGGGGATTGGTGCGGGCGCGGCAACATCGAGAGCTGCTACCAGATGGCCGAAGAGGTGGTAGAAGTAATCGCGGCAACTTTAGAGGTATAGAGTTTTAGAGATTATTTATAGCTTGTCTCTCAGCTTTGCTGGCTTTAGTATTTTCAATATAAAAGCAAAAAAAAGCCCACAGAGGAGGAGCTGCGGGCTGAGGAAAAAGATCATCTCACTTTATAGTAAAACTTATTTAGACCTGACTATGACTGATTATTTTGCTTATTTCACTTATTTTACTATGCTGCAATGCATCTATTTACAGATGGTTATATAGTTAAAGATAAGGCCTATCGCTACTTAATCAATTGTTTCTTACATCTGCTTACAACTTATAGTGAACACTTATACCTATGCTTTTATCTGTTTTAAATTGCGCTTATTAATAATAAAACTTATTGCAAATTAAAATCGATAAATGCTTTTGTTTCTATCGCATACCGTACAAGCGTTTCAGATACTATAGTAGAGATAAGCAGAAATAGTATTCATGACGACAAGGCTAAAAAATGCTAAGCTAGCGCCCATCATTATGTCGATATAGAACTGGTTTTGTCATGACCGAAACTACAAAGCTGCACACCCCGCCATCACCACCGATGCAAGATGATAAAAGCATCTTTAACTTACCGAACAATCTGACGATTGCGCGGATTTTGATGATTCCGCTGTTTGTTGCGATAGCTTATTGGCCGCCTGCAATGGGTATCGGCATGCCTGCGATCTCTGATAACGTGATTGCCCGGGTCGGAATGAGTGAGTTTAGCGACAGCTTATTGCGCCATTTATTATTGACGGCTGTGTTTATTATCGCCGCGATTACCGATTGGCTCGATGGTTACTTTGCGCGTAAGCTCAACGTCACATCGGCTTTTGGACGGTTTTTAGATCCGGTCGCCGACAAGCTTATGGTCGCCGCCGCGCTCATCATTTTGGTGCAGTGGCATCCTAATATCATTATGGCGATTGCCGCTATTGTGATTATCTCGCGCGAGATCGCTGTATCCGCATTACGTGAATGGATGGCAGAATTGGGTAATAGTACCAGCGTCGCTGTGTCCTATGTGGGCAAGCTAAAAACCACCTTTCAGATGGTCGCTATTACTGTATTGCTACTCAATTGGGAGTCGCTTGAGACTATCGGTTATGCGTTGATGGTGGCAGCGGTGATACTAACGCTTTGGTCGATGATGATTTACCTAAAGGCGGCATGGCCTTATCTTAAACGTAGCGGTTAAATATCCGCTATAGAATTTAGTAATTTTAATATACCCAAGCAAAAACGCCAGTAAGTGAACCTTACTGGCGTTTTTATTAATTTGTTTGGTTGTAACTGTCGATAGCTTATAGCTCAATCTCAAAGGTTTCACCAATATCTTCTGCCGTTTCGCCGTCTTGTACAGCGGCGGCTGCCATCTTAAACATATTGACCGTTGTACTACCGCTGATCCAGCACTCTACGCCATGGGGTACGACTTTTATTAATTGAACGTTTGGATCTTCTTTACCATGCTCAAAGAAGGCATTGTAAACTGGTGACCACAGTTCTTCTAATTTGTTTTTGTCTGTTGGTAACTCAGCATTGGCGCTTACAGAGACATAGTTCTTCGCATCTTGACTCGAATACGTTAGGCCAACCTTTTTATTGTCCTGAATATCTTTGACCACATCTGAGGTTTTATCACCGATAAACCAAATTTCTTTTCCGCCGATACTGGTCTCAGTCGTTGTCATTGGCCAAGCATGCAAATCACCTTTACCATTGACAGTAGTCATCATGGCAAATTTAATGTCTTTAACGATCTCTTGTACTTTATCGATTTTATCTTGCTTATTCATAATATGTCCTTTTTAATTGAATTGATTTAGATCAGTTATTGTTGTTATTGCTGCGTTATAAATGAATGTCTATTGATACTTGAGCTTTTACAGCATAACGAGAGAAGGTAGGGAGGTTATATAGGTTGCCCGTAAGGCGATGTGAGTGTTTGTAAGCTCTATAAACATTAAGTAAAACAACTTAGCCGCTTGTTTAACAAGGTAATTTAAAAGGGCGATTATTACCGTCTTCACTGACAGGCTTTAAGTTCTTTGATGGGTAAAGAGTAAAATTGTACCGCTTTATTCCTGCTTATTTTGCCTCTTCTTGTTATAATGCAGCGACCATTTACTTTGCATGGCAGTGATGCCAGTTACTGCTCATATCCTAGGAAATATGCCTCTATGATGACCATCGCCGGACAGCCGTTTTTGACCGATTTTCAGACCCAGCAATTGATCAATCAGTTTGCCCAAAAAACCGATCTAAACGTGACCCAAATCAGTACTCAGCAGGTTTTTGTACTCTCAAGAGAGCTCTTAGGTGAAGAGCAAAAAAAGGCTTTGGATCTTTTAGGGGTAAAAGAGCAAACCTCGCTAGAAGCTGCGACAGAGCGTCAAATCCAAGTCATCGTCAGTCCGCGTTTTGGCACGATATCGCCATGGGCGAGTAAAGCCACCGATATTTTTAATAACTGCGAGCTGAAGATCAATCGTATTGAGCGGGTGATTGTTTATACGCTGACGCTAGAAGGTGCTACCGAAGACAAGCTGCCAACGGCGGCTGAGCGTTTACTCTATGACCGTATGACCCAAAGCTTGGTTTATGATTTAAACGACGTGAATAAACTGTTTGACGATGAACCGCCAGCGTCATTGAATCATATCGATGTGATGGGTGAAGGACGCAGTGCGCTTGAGTCGGCCAATACTCAGTTTGGTTTTGCGCTATCGAGCGAAGACATCGACTATTTGATGAATGCCTATGTCAATGAGCTGCAGCGTAATCCGACCGACGTTGAACTGATGATGTTTGCCCAAGCTAACTCAGAGCATTGCCGCCACAAGATATTCAACGCTGAGTGGACGATCGATGGCAAAGTGCAGCCAAAGTCCTTGTTTCAGATGATTAAGAATACTTATCAATCAAATCCAGAAGGTATCCTCTCCGCTTATAAAGACAACGCGGCGGTGATGGCTGGCGCTGAGGGCATGCGTTACTATCCTATTCCTGAAGACGCTAAAAACCCTAATGCTGCGCATCCGTATGGCTTTCATCAAGAAGCTATCGATATCCTGATGAAAGTCGAAACGCACAACCATCCAACCGCCATTGCCCCTTATGCCGGTGCAGCAACAGGCGCGGGCGGTGAGATTCGTGACGAAGGTGCCACCGGCCGCGGCGGTAAACCCAAAGCGGGTCTCACAGGCTTCCACGTGTCGCACTTGCATATTCCAGAGCTTGCCGAGAAGTGGGAGCAGTCAGGACAAGTGAGCACGCAGGACTATGGTACGCCGGAGCGCATGGCGACTAGCCTTGAGATTATGACGGAGGCGCCATTAGGTAGTGCCAATTTCTCTAACGAGTTTGGCCGTCCCAACCTTTGCGGTTATTTCCGCAGCTTTCAGTTAGATACCTCAGCCGCCAAAGATGGTAGCGAGATGCGCGGCTATCATAAGCCCATCATGCTGGCAGGTGGTTACGGTAATATTAAACGTAACCTGATTGAGAAAAATCCCATCCGCGCGGGGGATTTACTGATTGTACTTGGTGGTCCTGCAATGCAAATCGGTCTTGGCGGCGGCGCGGCCTCTTCTGTCGATAGTGGTGAGTTGGATGAGGGCCTAGACTTTGCCTCGGTGCAGCGTGATAACGCCGAGATGGAGCGCCGCTGTCAAGAAGTTATCGATCGCTGCTGGGCGCTTGCCGGCAACGATGCTGAGGTGAGCAATGATAGTCAAGACGGTAACCCAATCGTCTCTATTCATGATGTCGGCGCAGGCGGTCTGTCTAACGCCATGCCAGAGCTGGTCGATGATCACGATATGGGCGCGGTGCTCAACTTGCGTCATATTCCATCGCTTGAGGCGGGCATGTCACCGATGGCGATCTGGTCAAATGAGGCGCAAGAGCGTTATGTCCTTGCCATTCGCCCAGAGAGCAAAGCGCAGTTTGACGCGATTTGTGCCCGTGAGCGCTGTCCGTATGCGATATTGGGCGAAGCGACCGAAGTGCGAGAGCTTAGAGTCGATGATGAATTGCTCGATGATCAGCCCGTGGATATGCCGATGCAAGTATTGCTTGGTGGTACACCAAAGATGCAGCGTAGCTTTGAGGTGCAAGCCAATGAGCTGGCGCCATTAGTGCTCAATGATTTTGACCTAAGCGAGTCGGTCAAAGACGTGCTGCGTCATCCGACTGTCGCGAGCAAGTCGTTCCTTGTTAGCATTGGTGACCGCTCAATCACCGGTATGGTGGTGCGCGATCAGTATGTGGGACGCTATCAAGTGCCTGTGGCAGACTGTGCGATTACCGCTTCAGGTCTTATAGCGCTTGATAGTCAAGCGATGACGGGTGAAGCGATGAGTATCGGCGAGCGTACCCCAGTGGCACTCATTGACCCAAAAGCCTCGGCAAGATTAGCGGTTGGTGAAGCCATTACCAATATCGCAGGCGCTCGTATCGCGCAATTATCTGATATCACCATGTCGGCGAACTGGATGGCGGCTTGCGGTGATGATACGGAAGACGCCGCATTATTTGATGCGGTCCATACTGTCGGTGAAGAGCTGTGCCCCGCTTTGGGAATAGCCATTCCAGTCGGTAAAGACTCGCTGTCGATGCGTGCCAATTGGACAGATGATAACGATGCTAAGGAGGATAGCCAAGATAAATCTGTAGTCTCGCCAATGAGCCTTGTGATTACGGCCTTTGCGCCTGTCGTTGATGTGGCAAAAACGCTCACGCCTGAGCTGATCAACGGCGATAGCGCGTTTTACCGCCTCGATCTCTCTAAAGGTAAATTGCGTCTTGGCGGCTCTATCCTCGCACAAACGGCAAGCCAGCTTGGTAACGAGTGCCCCAACCTTGATAAGCCTAGCGATTTAATTGACTTCTTTAACTTTATTCAAGCGGGTAATGAGCAAGGCATTATCAGCGCCTACCACGATATCGGTGATGGCGGATTGCTTGCGACCATTGCAGAGATGCAGTTCACTAGTCGTCAAGGCATTAAGCTATCACTCAGCGATGATAATCTACTCGGTCAGCTGTTCAGCGAAGAGCTGGGCGCAGTCATCCAAGTCATGCCAGAGGACGTTGCCGCTTTAGTGGCGCTAGCGGACGAATATAACGTTAGCGATATGCTTAGCCTCGTCGGTCAAAGCACTGAGGAAGATAGCCTCATTATCCAAACGCCGCTACATCAAGGTGATAAAACGCTTAGATTTAGCCGCAGCGAGCTGCAACAGCAGTGGAGTCAAGTCAGCTACCAAATCGCCCGCCGCCGTGACAATCCTGTGTGCGTCCAGCAAGAGTACGACTTGATTGCCGATACTAATCATAAAGGTCTTATCGCTGCGCCAAACTTCGATCTCAATCAAAAGATCGAGACGCCATATCTGAACAGTCGTGCTGATTCTGATAACAGCAAGCCAAGAGTCGCTATCCTGCGCGAGCAAGGCGTCAACGGACAGCTAGAGATGGCAGCAGGCTTCACCCAAGCAGGCTTTGAAGCGGTCGATGTGCACATGAGCGACTTGCTAGAAGGCCGCATCAATCTACGTGACTTCGACGGTTTGGTCGCTTGTGGCGGCTTTAGTTACGGTGACGTCCTCGGCGCAGGTTCTGGCTGGGCCAACTCTATCTTGTTCCATGACGAACTGCGTATGCAGTTCGTGCGCTTCTTCGCCCGTCCTGATACCTTCTCACTTGGCGTCTGTAATGGCTGTCAGATGATGGCGCAGCTTAAAGACCTCATTCCAGGTGCAGAAAACTTTCCACGCTTTATCGCAAATGAGTCGGCACGATTTGAAGCGCGTACGGTCAACGTCAAAGTTGAGCGCACCAAGTCCATCTTATTCAAAGGCATGCAAGATAGTATCTTACCTATCGCTGTCGCGCATGGTGAGGGTCTTGCCACCCTAAACGCTACTGAGATCGACGGTATGGCGAAGCACGGTCAGCTGGCGATGCGTTATGTCGATAGTCAAGGTCATCCGACCGAGACTTATCCATTGAATCCTAATGGCTCAGTCGGCGGCGTCACCGGTCTATGTAGTACCGATGGCCGCGTCACTATTATGATGCCGCATCCTGAGCGTAACCTAAAAGCCTACAATCATAGCTGGAAACCTGAGCAGTGGGATGAAGATGGTGCATGGATGCGGATGTTCCGTAATGCGCGGGCTTGGTTGCGTTAAGATAATTTGAATTAGTTTAGAATATTGTTTGAGGTAATAAGAAAAAGGTGGGCGTAATGCTCACCTTTTTTGTGTTTATGATATTTAGCTTGATTAGATCCAGAAAAAACATATAGATAAGTACTTCAATGACGTATATAATAAGACATAAAGATAAAGGATATTGAATGTTACATTTCATCGAAACGCCAATATTTACTAAGCAAGTACTGAAACTATTAGATGATGAAGCTTATAAAGAGCTACAGGAAAATCTAATCAATAATCCAGAACAAGGTGATTTGATTCAAGGTACAGGGGCGTTCGAAAAACCAGATGGGCACTTAACCAAGGTAAGAGTGGCGGTATTCGGATTATCTATTATTTTGTGAATAGTCAAGGCATATTTTTTATGCTGCTCGCTTATCCGAAGAATAAACAAGCCTCTCTATCAAGCGAAGAGAAGTCTGGTTTATACAAACTGACTCAACAAATTAAAGAGGTGTATAGCCATGAGCAATGAGTTTTACGATGATTTATCTACATCACTAAATCAAGCATTGGCGATTGCTAAGGGACAGACTCAGCCTAGCCGCCAGTTTACCCATGACGTGCCTAGTATTAAGGAAATAAGAACTAAGACAGGGCTATCGCAACAGCAGTTTGCCGATAAACTTAATATCAGTTCGCGTACCTTACAAAATTGGGAGCAAGGTACTAGAAACCCAACAGGGGCTGCGGTCACATTAATGCGCTTATTGAATAAAAAGCCTGAGTTAATTGCCGAAGCTTAATTGATCAAAAACAGTCAATCTTATCTTGGTCACGCACTCGGTGGGATTATGGATGTGTGTGAAAGCGATGACGCCTGGATGCGTATGTTCCGTAACGCACGTGCTTGGTTTAGATAGGCTAAGTTGGTTTAGAATATTATTGTAGATATAAAAAAGGTGGGCGTAATGCTCACCTTTTTTGTGTTTGGAATTTGATGATCTATGGAAGGTTAATGTGGAGCTGCGACCCCCAACGATTTTAGGCTAAAAATGGAATGATGCAGTAGGGTAAGTTAGCGATAGCGTAACCCACCATCTGTGTGTCAAACTAACCCATCTACAGCCATTATGTAAATGTCGATAAATTTTTCCCAATAAAAAATTAGTATTAATATCTCAGGTTTTGGATAGGGAGCCATATGCTAGATAATTTCGGTAGTTTCTTAATTAGATTTCGTCCACTATCTCATCATATTAATAAAGAGCTTAAAGAAACCTTGTTTAAAAATGAGGCATATCTAGATAACCGTTCTAGTTTTCTTGAAGAAAGTATAGTTTCTTGGTCAAACTCCTATAAAAAATATCTATTACTGTTAGTTATCTTATGTCTTATGGTAGGTGTGAATGCATATCTTTGGATGAGCTATATAACAGCTTACTTTCAAATTAAGAAAGATTCTAGTTTGTTAGGTATATTATTAACTGGTCAGATTACGATTATAGGTCTGATTTATCCGTTAGTTATTTCACTAGTTAGTATTTTATTTCAAGATAAAGCAGGTAAAAAAGTCATTTTTTCTTTATATCAGAAGTTTTCTGGCTTTATGTTTGCTGGTTTAAGCGGTCTATTATTGGCTATTGTACTTTCCTTTAGTTTGATTTTTAATGAATCCTTATCAAGTCGTATTAGTTTAGTTTTAAATTCAACCTTAATATTTTGGTTTATCTCCAACTTATTTTTAACAATATGGTTTTTTATCAAGACTCTTAGCATTTTGGATGAAAACAAGAAAGATGAGTTCATTTTTAGATTCGTTACAAATGAGGTCTGTAAGTCTGATCTAAAGCAACGCATACGAAAGATATACCTTGAAGATTTGTTTCGAAACGAGTTACTGAAAGGTTTTGATAGTAATGTATTAGATTTAACAAATAACTTAATTTTAAATAAATATGATGAGGAAGTTAATTATATTACTGGTAAAGATAAAGAACTACGTGATATTTCTTTATGGAAACTAAATCTAGCGATATGGTTGCAAGCTAAAGTTTTAAAACACTCTGTAAACAAAAGAAGTCATGAACCAAGAAATTTTAAATTATACGTTTCTATCCCTGCATTTACAGGTAAAGATAAAAAAGCGACTCTTGCGAAATATTCTGGATTTGATATAAATATTTTAGTATCGCTTTTAATAAAAAATTCTGTGAGATATGAGAAAAAAAGTAATAAAACAGACATTAGCATATCATCTGCTCTAGAGGCGTTTACTAGTCCTATTTACACAGCATTGAGTAACAATGATGAAAGTCAGTTTGTTGAGTCATTGGATAGACTAGCAAGGTATCACATACAGTTAGCTGAGGTTTTATCCTTTAAAAACCCTGATGGAAAGTATGACAATTGGCTATTACTAAATGAAGGTACTTGGGGCTTTTCTTATTTTACGAATTTTATGAGAGCATATTATGTTCTATTGAAGCAAACTATTGATAAAATTCCTAGTAATACACAATATTTCTATCATAGCCTACGCTTTTATCGAAAAATTTTCTTCGAACAAAAATATATAACTCAGTCTGAAGCTGAAACAGTCCTCAGAAATACGTTATATCTTTGGGTTGCTCTTCTTAAATGGAAAAACCTATCTGATAAAGCTGATGTAGCAGTTAGTGATGGTTTTGAAGATTCTATAAATAATTTTGTATCAGTATGGGAAGAATGGAAAAATACTTATATTAAACATAAGTACAAGGAAGTCGATAGATCTTATAAAATATTATTTGAGCACTTAAAGTACACTGCTGAAATGGTAGTTGAGTCATTAAGCTTCGATAACGACTATGCATTAAGCTGGTCTACTGATATGTTAATTCATTGGAAGAATAGAACTTTAGATGTGCAGACTTATAACGAAGAGCACTTATGGCACTCAGGAGTTATTGATATTGAAATGATATTTAATGGAGATACCGACTTATGGCTTAAGATTAGAAAGGGAAGCGATAAAAATTTAGAGTCAGCTATTAATATAGCTCTAAAAAATGCATATATTGATATAAGATTTCAAATAGTATGCTCTATGTTGGCGAACAGCGAGAATATTTTAAGAGTAAAGTCTTATATTTAGGCATTACTAGAAGAAAAAAGAATTCATCCAACTGGTACTCATGACATTAAAGTTAGAAGTATAAATCAGGCTAGTCAACTGCTAGGTGTTTATATTAGACACAAAAAATTTCACTCTGGCGGTGTAGAGAGTTATTCTGGATGGCACGCTAAGTTAACTGAAAGCTTTAGTCGTAAATTTAGTCAGAAAATGGTTTCTGGTAGGATGTACGCAGGATGGTATAACGTCAGTATAGATAATGAGTTTGTTCAAATAATTGTTTCTTACTCATCAAGCAAATGGAAGATATCTGGAAATTGGTTAAATATTTTAAAGTCCAATATCTACAGCTTCTCAAATAGAGAAGATATGATTCGTAGTTTTGAAGCTCTAGTTGAAAGTGCTCAAAAAACGTCTGAATACAAGTTGCTATCTTCTGAAAAATCACACGAAGAGGTGATGAAATATCGTGCAAATTTTGTAGAGTCAATGGAAGAGCTTATTAATGAGATCGATCAGATTAATAATAGTCATATTATAAATTCTGATGTCGACAAAACGATGCTTTCTGAAATCGCTAAAGTGGCATCTAATGACTTCATAGCTGATAAAACGAAATTTCCAATTAATATGTTTAGCGCAATAAAAAAAGATGGAGTTGGATTAATCATTAATAATCAGGTCAGCGTAAGAGATTTTGAAAAATCTTATATCATGAGTGATGATAGACCTTCAATACATAACTTAGTTGAAGGTTGTGGTGAAGGAATGGCAAATGATCTAAAAAGTGTCATACTAAAAGAAATAGTCACTAATAAGCCAACAAGCTATGAGTCATTTGATTCTTTAGAGGATATGTTATTCTTTATTTTAAATGAGATTAAAACACCTGATGCTGTTCTTCTATGTCACCAAAGTATATCTAATTTAATATTTGACTTATTAAGTGAAGATGAACAAAAGCTTGAAAGATTGAAAATTATCAAAAAATATTCAGAAGAGTATTTCTGCAAAATTGGTAGTTGTAAGGTTTATAATAATAGTTTTAATATTGAGAATTCATGTATTTTGACAACGAAAGACAGATTTAAAGATTTAATTATCCAAGATTTTGAAGATGGCAATATCGTCAATATTGTCTTCAATGAGAATGAACAGGATAAAACAAAAGGTGATTTATCGTTTGATTACAAATTAGATATCGAAACTGATAAAACTATACCATTTATCAAACTAAGTTTGGTTCCAGAAAATATCGAGAGTGATAAAGAGGCCGTTGAAGAACATATTGATGACGTTATTCAAGAGGAGTTGCACGAAAATAAAGTACCATCTAAGCTAAATAGGTTTTTAAAACTTCTCTCAACTTATCGAAGATAGATTGCCTACGGTGGGTTAGCAAGCGTAGCTGTAGTGGTCAACTAATTTCAGACAGCGACTCAGCTTCCTGTTGTTGCTCCTGATCCTGCTTAGCCTTGTCTTCTAGATACTGCTCAAGCGCTTGTTGCTCATCTTGCTGTGAATGACTCATAACTGACTCCTTATACTATTTATTTTCTGACGATGCTATTCGATTAAACATAGCAGCTAATCGTTCATTATTCTCTTCAACATATTTATCGCCTAGCGCTAACATCTCATCCGGTGCTTGTACCGTTTCGGGATAGTCTTTCAGTCCACTTTGAATAGCCGCATTACCATTGGAGACCATCTTCGGTAAGCTCTCTCTGGTGACTTCAAAGTGACATTGCCAAGCAAGTACCCAAGTGCCACGCGCTTTATGTTTTGGCGTTTGATAGATAAAGCCTTGATTCGGCCAAGCCTGCGTCTCCGCAATAATGCTTGCGCCTTTGGGACAGCCAAAACCTTCGCCGTGCCAGTGAAACACCGTAAAGTCTTTGGGTAGATCTTGTAATAATGGATGCGCTTGACCTGCTTCGGTCAATTGCATCGGTAACCAGCCAATCTCTTTGACTGCAGACGGTTTCACCTCAGCGCCCAAACAATGCGCGATGATTTGCGCGCCTAAGCAAATGCCAATGACTGTTTTACCGGCATCAACGGCTTGTTTTATCAGCCGCTTTTCTTTAATGAGCCAAGAATATTTATCCTCATCATGAACGCTCATTGGCCCACCCATCACGATGAGCCAATCAAAGCTATCTAGCGTTGGCAGGTTGTCGTTATCGTAGGAGCGACTAACGGTGATCGGATGATTATGCGCGCGCGCCCACTGTTTGATAAAGCTTAGATCCGCATAATCGGTATGAAACAGCGCGTGAATACGTAAGCTCATAACGTACCTCTTTTATCAAAACGTTCTATCCACAAATCTGCAAATACTGACGCACGACGTTATCCATGCCTTGCTCTAGCGATTCAATAGTAAAGGCATGACCAATCGACACCTCCGCGATATCACCAAGGCTTAGCAAATCGGCTAAATTGTCTAAATTCAAATCGTGTCCGGCGTTGACGCGCATACCGTTTTCGCTAGCGAGGTTAATACAATCGTCAAAGCTCTGTTTGACTGCAGCAAAGTTACTGTCGTTATTACTGCTGTCGTTATCCTTCTTATCTTCATAAGCGCGCGCCCATTCTTCGGTGTACATCTCTATCGTTTGTACGTCGCTAGCGATGACCGCTTTTATTTGCTCGATATCAGGGTCGATAAATACGGCGCAGCGTGTGCCAAAGCCTTCAAGCTCATGGCTGAGTTTGGACAGCATGTCGCTGTATTTGATAATATCAAAGCCGTGGTCAGAGGTCAGCTGGTCTTCACTATCGGGTACGAGGGTGCATTGATGCGGTTTGACCTCGCGAATGAGTTTTAAAAATTGTTCATTCGGATTGCCTTCGATATTAAATTCGATATCTTGATAATCTTTGAGATACTCACTGATATCATAAACATCTTGATAGCGGATATGGCGCTCATCGGGCCGTGGGTGCACGGTAAAGCCTTTAACTCCTAGACCAATCAGCTTTTTTACAAAGTACAATAGATTAGGGTAGTCGGTGCCACGCGAGTTGCGGATTAAGGCGAGTTTGTTTAAATTGACGCTAAATAGGGTGCTCATAAGATGTCCTTTTTCGTTATTGTTATGGTTTGAGTGTCCGTGATTAATAGTTGATCACTCAGGCTAGTAAAAATCGTCACGTCCCGCATACTTTTTATTGAGTGCTTTTAGGATAGCATAGGTCTCGATATCCATAATGCCTGTTGGCTTTAGCGGCCGGAAATGCAACTGGAAGGCATAGATGACATCGCGGCTCTCTTTATCCCACACATCTGTAGTATTCATCTGATAGCCATAATCACGAAAGGCCTGCTTGACCTCCCGTATCGTTGGGGTAGCTAGCTGAACTTGCTGCATAAAATATTGCTTATCAGCCTCATCATACCAAGCGCCAATACCGTACTCGCTGTACAGTCGCTGCCAAGGGAACTTAGCACCTGGGTCAATCTTGCGCGAGGGGGCAAGGTCCGCGTGACCGATGATGTTTTTGGGGGAGATGTCATACCGCTGCGCAATATCTTGCACCAATTGCGCGACTTTTTTGATTTGTAGCTCATCAAATTCGACGAAATGCGAGTAGGGATGATAGTCAAGCTCGCTATTTTTGAGGGCGTTTCGATATTGAGGTTTGATACCTTTATTGACGATCTCAATACCGATAGACGTGTCATTCAGGATCGTTCGACCAGCAAAACCGCCGTCGCCTGCGTGCCAAGCGCGCTCGCTCTCTGGTACCAGACTATATATCTTATTGTCATTCTTATCCATAACGAGGTAATGCGCGCTGACTTTGCCGCGAGTTAATAGCTTGATGGAGCGCGCGTTGTCGCTGACGGTATAGTGCAGCACAATCGTTTTAATGCGCTCGCTTTTACCTGTCGACTGATACGTCTCGCTATCAATAATAAAAGGTTCAGTGATAACAGGTTGGACATTGTTCGTCGTTACGCAGCTGACTAAGGATAGGGCTAATCCTAAGGTTGATGCTGATACTAATTTTGAAAAGGAGATATTATTAACCATGAATTGCTCTGTATAAAAGGGGATATTTAATTACTACTATCACTACCCGCATAAACAATTTTTCTATAACCAATCGCCCCCAAAACGATAAATACCGCTAATAAGATATAAGCGTTTAACGACAGTGCCGCAGGCGAGAAGGGCAGCAGTAGCAAGGATATAAAGACCATACTAATCAGCACTGATAAATAATTTAGAATACCTGCTTGGTTCTTTCGGCGCTCGTTGAGTAGATCAGCCATGGTGACATAAGCGAAGCCAACGGTAATGCCTAATGATGCCATACTGACGATATCGAGCAAGTAGTTGCGACCGAGCCACGGCGAAAATAAGCAAACGATGGCGATGATGGTCACCGCTTTGGTCTTACTAAAACGCTGGCGCTTATCCGTGAACACGCTTGGTAATAAGGACGACTCACCCATGGATTCTAAAAGCTTGACGGAAGATAAGATAAAGCCATTAATACCGCTAAGTATCGAGCCGATCATGGCGATCGATAGTAGCCCAATGCCAATGCTGCCAATACGGTTCTCTATCCCTTCGCCTGTCGCCCAGCCACTATTCTGAATCGCTTGGTAATCAAAGCTCATATTTAGCGCCGTGAAGTAGTTGATCAAAAAGTAGAACAATACGCCCGCGATAAGGGAGATGAGAATAATACTTTTGGTTTTAGTCTTAGAGTCGCTAATGGCTTTGGAGATCTGCGGCGTGGTCTCAAAGCCCACGTACGCCCATGGCATCACGGCGAGAATCGGTAGCCAAACGAGGCTGGTAATAGAGCTGCTGGGCATGTCCGTTGGCAAAAAGGTCTGCGTCATCGGCACAGCCCACAGTGAGCCAAAGAACAGCGCGGTGACCGAGACAATCATAAACAGGGCGATATATAATTGAATCTTGGCACCGACTTGTACGCCCCTGAGGTTAATATAGCTAAATAAAATAATCGCCGCGCTACACACAAATACCTCGCTGGCGTAGACCTCCCAGCCAGCAATGCTATACAAATAGCCGATCTGTAAGCTACTAGGCAACAGATATCTCAATAAGAGCGCCACGGCAGAGATATTGAGCGCGACGATGGAGATATAGCCTATTGCCACACCCCAGCCATAGACGTAGGCATGTTTGCGATTGATATGTTTTTCAATCCAATAGATACCGCCGGACTCATGCTCTGGGGTTTGGGTCAGCAGATTAATATAAGCGCGCGCGACCATATAGATCGCTAGAGTACCGACAAGAATGGCGACGGATGAGCCCAGTAGCTGCGACTCGGGTAAGAATAAATCGCCCGGCATCACATAAGCGCCCCAGCCGATAATCGCGCCGACGCTGATGGCTATGGCTTGTAGATAGCTGATATTTTCTGTCTTTGTTGTCTTTGTTGGGCTCATGAGTTGCCCCTTAGACACATAAAAGTATTAAGAATAAGCACAATTATTTTAAACTTAGCGTGGATCATAAAAGCCTTTTAGTTTAATAGGTTAAGCGATCTCTCAGCTCTTTTTAATCTTTTTTTGCAGCACTGTTTTCCAACTCTCCTCCAAACACTCAATAGCCAACCAAGGCTCAATCACTTCAGCATCATGTTTTTCTTTTGAATTAGCCAGTTGCCATAGCGCCTCTAGCGTGGCAAACGGATAGGGACGCTCTACCAAATAGACCGGTAAATCCGCGTCAATTGTGCCATCGCGTACGACCTGAAAGTACCAACCTGCGATACCTTGTTTACTGACCCAAGACGCGATATTTGGGAGTTGCTTGGTTTTAAACTGCCCAATTTGGTCGTTGATTTTATAGCAAGGACGGCGCGGTTGTACGATACGTAATTGCACGCTTTCAGTGTCCTCGATTTCACCATATTGATAGACATCGCCGATACAAACCGTAGCTTCCGTCATCTCTGGTAAGTCATTGACCGCTTGAGTAATAAGGTTTTCGCCCAGTGTACCCACGCGCACGTTTAGATCGAACTCAGCATTGATCTGCTCGTAAGTCGCAGGCGGCAGTTGATGCACCGCTTTTAGTGGGCCGCCATGATGCTTACGGTCGGCTTGTTCATCAGTCGCAAGGCCCATAAAATTGACCGCAACGGGTGCTTTGATCGGTGCTTTATCGATAGCGCTCATTTGCTCACGGGCGAAGGGCATGGCTTTGCCTGCGCGCACATCGATTAAAGTGGCGATATGTAGGGGTAGCGGTTGATTAAAGTCATGTGCTGCGCTTTGAGAATTTTGAGAAGTAGAGTCTGTATTGGCGGCGTTCATTGAATGTCCTAGCAGATCGTCACGTGAATAAGGCTATAGTATCGCAAAGTGTAATGGTTTTGTGTTTGATTAACTTTGTCGCTTATATAAAGCGCCAGTTATCAACGACATAAAAAAAGACCAGATATTTTATCCAGTCTGTTTATTAAGTGCGCTAGTCAGTTTTTTGCGTTTAGTTACGACGACCGGCTTTTTTTTCACGCGGCGTGGCAACTAATTCTGCTAAGCTCTCAGGCGATGACCACAGGCCTTCTAAGTCATAGAACTCGCGCGCAGCTGGCGTCATCATGTGCACAACGACAGCGCCCAAGTCGATCAGCGTCCAGTCAGAATCAGTGCCACCTTCGCGGCCTAATGGCATAAAGCCTGCTTGCTTAGCATCAGCGCCTAAGCTGTCAGCCAACGCGCGAACATGGCGCTTGGAGGTGCCCTCAGCGATAACCATATGCTCCATGACGTCTGTTAAGTCCTCGACATCAAGTACGGTGATGTTTTTGGCTTTCATACCATCCAAAGCGGAGGTTACTAGCGTTAAGCATTCTTCTAAACGTTCGTTAGTCATAGTGTTGCTCATAAATTTGTATCTCTTTAATCGTCATTCGCTATAAAAAGTGAATCGTCATCGGCCATAAATAAGTGGTGACGACTATAATAAGGTGATTTTAACGGAATTAGTCTGCGGAATATAGCTTATGCTGCACAATATAGTCATAAACTGCAGGATGTAAGTGTTTGGATAGATACTCGCAGTGATTAAGCAAGCCATCTTTTATAATAGGGGCGGTATAATAAGTCAGGAGTTGGTTACGAATCTTTGTACTAGATACTTTCTGTACGGGTCGTGAGTCTATATAAATGCGTCCTTTGCGTAAGGTTTTCAAGCCTTTATCTGCTAAGTTTTGGGCTGCTAAGCTGTCAATAGGAGTTGCAACCAGCTCGCTGATAGAGTCAACCACTTGCGCCGGTAGCGAATTAGGTAGCTCATTGATGAGCAAAGCTCGCTGCTTATCACTTAAGGTTTTATTATTATCAAAAGGTTTATGCGGTAAGTTAGGGTCTGTAAGGTTAGCATTGGAGCTGGCGTTGTCGGCACTACGATCAAACACCCAAAGATGAACGTAGTCCGTCAACTGTAAGCCCTGTTTCCATTTATCTAAACTACGAGCACTATCCATACCCATAATAAATATCAAGACATCTTGCGGATAGCGCTGACGTAAAGTCCGCACACTATCGATAGTATAGACAGGCGGGGGTTGCCAAATCTCAAGCTCATCGACGCGTATGGGCGTATCTTGCACCGCGAGTTTTAGCATAGCCAATCGATGCTTGGGTGCTAGGCTTTGTGATTTAAAAGGCGAACGCGCGTTGGGTAATAACGACACTTGTAGCTCACAGTTTCGCTCGGCCGTAAGCGGCGCAAGCGAGTTATACACTAACATCGCCATTTCAATATGAGCGCTATGTACTGGATTGAACGAGCCGCCCAAGTAGGCGCGAATGGCAGTAGGGAAAGGTTTAGTCATAGCGTCATTATAACGTTTGTCGATAGATATTTCTGCTTAATCAGCAGGTATCATCAGCTCTATCAAAAAAGCGCTCAACATAATGATGCTAAGCGCTTTTTTGATAGAGTTAATATAAGTGATGTTAAATTAAATCACTATAAGCCTGAATAGCCGTGAGAGCAATAGTGTAGACAATATCATCGACTAGAGCGCCGCGCGATAAGTCATTGACCGGCTTATTAAGGCCTTGGAGCATAGGACCGACACTGATGACGTTGGCGCTACGCTGCACCGCTTTATAGGTGGTATTACCGGTGTTAAGATCAGGAAAGATAAAGACGTTGGCTTGACCTGCGACCTTGGAGTCTGGCGCTTTTTGTTTACCGACGCTCATCACAGAGGCGGCGTCATATTGTAATGGGCCATCAACGGCTAGATCTGGGGCACGCTCGCGGACGATTTTCGTCGCTGTAATGACTTTTTCGACATCAGCGCCAGTACCAGACGAGCCGGTCGAGTAGCTGATCATCGCCACTTTTGGGTCGATACCGAAGGCGGCGGCAGACTGCGCCGATTGAATAGCAATCTCAGCCAGCTCCTCAGCAGTTGGATCAGGGTTAATAGCACAATCACCGTAGACGACGACTTGCTCAGGCAGCAGCATAAAGAATACTGACGATACTAAGGAATATTGCGGCGCGGTTTTGATTAGCTGAAACGCGGGACGTACGGTGTTGGCAGTGGTATGAATCGCGCCAGACACTAGGCCGTCGACTTCGTCTAGTTGTAGCATGGTCGTGCCTAGATAGACCGTATCTTGTAGATATTCAGCAGCGACCTCGCTGGTCGTTTTACCTTTACGGCGCTCAACTACTGCATCAATATACTTGCTCATATCAAGACTAGCAGGGTCGATGATTTCAAGCCCCTCAGGCAATACTAAATCACGGTTTTTGGCGACTTGTTCGACTTCGCTACGCTGCGCTAACAGCACGCAATCGGCGATACCGCGGCTTTGACAGATACAGGCGGCTTCGACGGTACGCGGCTCAGCGCCTTCTGGCAGTACGATGCGCTTTTTGGCGTTTTGTGCTTTTTTGACCACTTGATGGCGAAACGCAGCAGGCGAGAGACGGGCGACATAATCACCGCTAAAGTATTCTTTTATCCAGCTGAGATCTAAGTGTGCTGCAACATAACGAGCGACATCGGTTGCGCGCTCGGTATCATCGCTTGGTATCTCAGAACTCATGTGTAGTAGGTTTTGTACCGTCTCAAAGCTATCGGTCTCGACGCTCATGACAGGAATGCCAGTCTTCAGCGCTGACTGCCAAAGCTCAGCTACGGTCTCGTTAGGGACTACACCGCCTGTCAGTACTAGACCTGCTAATGGTACGCCGTTGATACAAGCTAGGCCTGCTGCTAGCAGTAGATCATCACGGTCGCCTGGCACCACAATGAGCGTACCGCGCTTAAAGACCTCATCAACGCGCGAAACGGAGCGTGCAGTCAGGCTAATATCATTGATACGGCGCGATTTGGCGTCGCCGACGTTGAGCCAAGTGGCATCAAGCTCAGCGGCGATATCCCAAGTACGCGGCACGGAGAGCGAGTCACTAAATGGCACGACACCGATGAGACGGAAGCGCTCGCTATGAAAATGCGGTGATAGGCGCTGCACCTCTTGGATGAAGTTTTCATCTAAGCTCACTACCGCCTCACCAGGAGCGACAGGCTGAGTCTCAAAGGTATTAGGCACGTCATGCACGCGCATTAAGATAGTGCCAAGCGTACGTTCATGAGCGATACCGCCAAACTCGCGCGCGTGCACGTCAAGCTTGTCTGCTAGATAAGCAGGATTGCTGATGTCGACAGTGCTGACAAAGATAATCTTCGCGTCTAAAGCATGGGCGATGGCTTGGTTAATTTGAGAAGCGTAAGAGGCTTCGGTGGTTGGCACTAAGCCTTCACAGATAACCACATCAGGCTCGCCATCAATACTGTGATAATTGCCAATAACCTCTTCCATTAGCTCGTCAAGATTACCATCGCCGATCATGCGCTCAACGCGCTGACGGTTGATAGATTTGGGCGGCGTTAGGCCAAACGCATGCATGATAAGGGCGCTTGAGCTGTCCAAGCTGTTTTGTTTATCGAGCGTATCGTCTTGCAAAAACGGCTTCATAAAGCCGGCTTTGATACCGTTATAATCAAGCGCGCGAATGAGGCCAAGAGCGGCTGAAGTCACGCCGATACCGCGACTGATAGGAACCAATAAAATAGTTTGCATAGTGTATCCTACGGTTTGTTATATTTTTAAAGACTGAGAATGTATGATAGGCGGCTATTATTGTTGCTAATAAGCGACTAGTCTAGCAAGTAACTGGGTTAATAAAAGACTGAGCTAATAATAGACCCGTTTGCGCAGTCAAAAAAAAGCGCCATGCTTATACAGCGACAGCGCTTTTTTATTAACCCTTTAGTCTAGACCCAAGGTTTGACGGGTTTCTTTAGCGATTTGACACTCTTCGTCAGTTGGGATGACCCACAGCTCAATACTGCTATCGTCACTCTCAAAGCGCCCTTCTGCGCCGCCAACGAGCGATTTGTTTTTGTCTGCATCGAACGCGATACCGAAGTGACGCATCACGTTTAGGATACGCGCGCGCGTGGTCGCTGAGTTCTCGCCGATCCCGCCGGTAAAGACAATACCGGTAAACTCAGGTAGCGCGCAGCTGAGGCTCGCCAAATACTTACCGACGCGATAAGCGAACATCTCGATTGCCAGCTCGGCATCTTTATGACCTTCGTTAGCTGCTTGCTCGACGGTGCGTAGGTCGTTAGACAGACCCGAGATACCTAATAGGCCACTTTCGCTATTGAGCATTTTATCTACATCTTCCAAGCTCATACCAAGTTGACGCTTTAGGTGGATATGTAGGCTTGGATCGACATCACCACTACGCGTGCCCATCATCAGCCCCTCAAGCGGCGTCAGTCCCATACTGGTATCTAGACTTTTGCCATCATAAACGGCAGTCGCTGAGCAGCCATTTCCTAGATGCGCAGTCAACCAGCCTTGCGGGCCATTAGCTTCGGTGAGCTGGCTGGCACGTTCTGAAACGTAAGCGTGCGAGGTACCATGAAAGCCGTAACGGCGGATTTTTTCTTCTTCATATAGCGCTTTTGGAATCGGATAACGATAAGCCACAGGCGGCATAGTCTGGTGAAAGGCAGTATCAAAGACCACGACTTGCGGAATATCAGGATAGATCGCTTGTACCGCTTCGATGCCTAGAGCATTAGCTGGGTTATGCAAAGGTGCTAACGACTTGAGACGTTTCACTTCCGATAACACATGATCGTTCACTTTGACCGCTTCTGAGTATTCACGCCCGCCATGGACGCCGCGATGACCGACAGCGATAAAGTGATACTGCTCGAGGAGCTCAAGCACTTTTTGTAAGGCAAGTTTATGACGGCCACCTGGAATAGCAATTTCAAGCTTTTCACCATTTAACGCGGTATGTTTGATACGAGCGGTATCGAGACCTAAATTTTCGGCCAGTCCCGTGATACGAGTCGATTCATCCTCGCTGATCAAAGCGTACTTAATAGAAGAGGAGCCACAGTTGAGGACTAAAGTGGGATTGGTTAATACTGAGTTGTCCGAGTTCTCATCGCTAGAAGCGGAGGGGTTGACGCTGTCATTCATGCTCTATCCTTAGATTATGGCTGTTGGGTTGTGGGTGTTGGATTATGGGTAGGAATAATAAATCATATAATAAGTAGGGGTTCAATCATTTAAACCATTTGAATGATTAAAGCAAAATAAAATGCTAAAGCTAAAGACAAGGTAGCATATTTTAGAACAATTACCACACTTGCGGTTAAGCGTTATACCACAATAACTATAAGGTTTAAGACAAGCATCCGTCAAGTATTAGTTACAGCTGTACACTGAGTGTCTAAAAAATAGTCTCCGCGCGTGCCACAACCGAACGTACAACACGCCCCATTAAATGTAGCATTTATAAAGAATAATGATAGGTCAATATTGCAACTAAAATTATCGCTAAACACAGTCAATCGCTGCCAATTAATGCTATGATTACAGCCTATTTGATGCTCGATACTGGCTGGTATGGTACGGTTAGCGAGCAGGATTATTTAGCGTTAAAATATCAATAGCTGATTGTGAATTTTGCGCAAGCAGTTTTAGCGCAATCAGTGATGCATGGTTAATGGCTTACCACTTATGAAAACTCTAAAACCGAATTTTATATTTTCAAAACTTACTGCTATGGCGGTTACTCTAGTGGCTCTGAGTTTGAGCGGCTGCGGACAAAAAGGCCCGCTATACTTGGCAGATACTGAGCAAGGGCTCATCACCAGCGCTGAGGTATTAGACAGTACCAGTCAGCCGCAAGATGCTGCATTTGCTGGGGTAGATGATGACGAGTATAAGCGTACACGCTATCTTGAGGAGCAGCAAGTGCTGCCTGAGCCAAGCGATGATGCAAATGATTATTGATTGATTGCTAAGCGATTACTAAGCGATGCTGCAAGTTTAATAATGTGATAATTTCCTTTGAAAACCTGAATGAATGAAAGAGAGGACTATGAGTAACTCTGAGCCGCAAAGACAGGCAACTGTGGCAGATAGCCAAGCGATTACCGTACAAACTGAGCACGGGTTGTATATCGATCCTCAAGCTTTAAGCGCCCATCTGCCAGCGCTGAGCTACCGCGATAACGAGCTGTATATTGAGGACGTTAGCGTGAGCGGTTTGGCTAAGCAGTACGATACGCCTTGTTATGTCTACTCTAAGCAGGCGATCTTGGATGTTTATCAAGCCTATAGCGACAGCTTCGCCAGTCTTGAGCACCAAATATGCTACGCGGTAAAAGCCAATTCTAATTTGGCCGTATTAGGCATCTTGGCGCAGGCTGGAGCTGGCTTCGATATCGTCTCACGTGGTGAGCTGATGCGCGTGTTAGCAGCAGGCGGCCAAGCGGGTCGCGTCGTCTATTCAGGCGTAGGCAAGACATACAGCGATATCGAATTTGCTCTGCAGCAAGGTATTGGCTGCTTTAATGTCGAGTCCATCAGCGAGCTGTCGTTAATTAATGAAGTAGCCGACCAGCTAGATACACCAGCGCCGATATCCCTACGGGTCAATCCTGACGTCGATGCTAAGACTCATCCTTATATCTCAACGGGGCTAAAAGATAATAAGTTTGGCATCGCTCATGAACAGGCGCTTGACGTTTATGCGCAGGCCGCGGCGATGTCACATATCGAGATCGTTGGTATTGATTGTCATATCGGCTCGCAGCTCACCGAAGTTGCGCCCTTTGTAGCCGCACTGGACAAAGTGATTGAGCTGGTGCAGGCTTTAGCGGATCAAGGTATTACGCTCAAGCATGTGGACTTGGGCGGTGGACTAGGCGTGCGCTACATTGATGAGTCGCCAGTGTCCATCGCTGATTTTGCCGACGCGCTATTGCCGAAACTCACTGAGCTGGGTCTCAAAGTATTCTTTGAGCCGGGGCGCAGTATGGTTGCTAATGCTGGCGTGCTACTCACTCGCGTTGATGTGCTCAAACCGACCGAGCACAAAAACTTTGCTATCGTTGACGCGGCAATGAATGATTTGATCCGCCCAGCGCTGTATCAAGCCGAAATGGCAGTGATTCCTCAGCAGTTACCTAACGGTGGTATGCAAGCTGACGATACAAAGGCCTGGGATATTGTTGGCGCTATTTGTGAGACAGGTGATTTTTTGGCTAAGGATCGTGTATTGGCGCTTGCCGAAGGCGATATCTTGGCTATCACTGGTGCTGGCGCTTACGGCTTTACTATGAGTAGTAATTACAATTCGCGTCCGCGTGCTAGCGAGGTTATGGTGGCACAGAGTCAGCAGCAGTTGATTCGTAAGCGTGAGACGATCGAAGACTTATACCGCGATGAGATGCGTTGGCAAGATCAATAGCGAAATGACTAGCCGGCCCCTATGTCCATGGTAAAAGTCTGAGCTAAAAAGCTCCTAGTGATTTAGTAAGTTTATTTTAAAAGCCCATTGTCATGATGACAGTGGGTTTTTTATGCTGACTATTTTATGACGAGTATTTCATGACGGTCTCTACCATTCATCACACGCTGATAGTTATCATTGTACAGGGTAGCGTGCTAATATAACCGACATATAAAAACAGAATAGGACACAAGGATATGTTGATAGAGTTTACAAAGATGCATGGGCTAGGTAACGATTTTATGGTTATCGATTTGGTGACTCAGCGCTTAGATTTGACCAAAGAGTTGGTAGAGTTATTGGGCGATCGGCACTTAGGTATAGGCTTTGATCAGCTGCTAGTCGTTGAGCCGCCAATGCGCCCGGATGTTGATTTTAGCTATCGCATCTTCAATACCGATGGCACTGAAGTTGAGCAATGCGGCAATGGCGCGCGCTGTTTCGCGCGTTTTGTGCAAGCACGTAAGCTGTCATTTAAGCAGCGCTTGCGGGTTGAGACGGCGAGCGGCGTCATCTCTTTGACCACTGATCGTTATGGTTGGGTCGAGGTCGATATGGGTAAGCCTAAATTTGAGCCGGATGAGATTCCGTTTACCCCAAAAGCCACCACCAAAATCCAAAACGCCTATCATCTCGATGTCGCTGGTACACCAGTACAGCTTTATGTTGCTAATATGGGCAATCCGCATGCGGTTATCAAGGTCGACGATGTGCTAGATGCGGAAGTGGCCACTTTAGGCAAAGCCATTGAGTCGCACCGAGCGTTTCCGGATCGGGTCAATGTCGGCTTTATGCAAGTGATGAATCAGCGTCATATCCGTCTGCGGGTGTATGAGCGCGGAGTGGGCGAGACGCAAGCTTGCGGCACTGGCGCTTGTGCAGCAGTCGCTATCGGTATCCGTGAAGGCTGGCTCGATGAAGGCGAGGATATCCGCGCGCAGCTCTACGGCGGTAGTATGATTGTCAAATGGCAGCCAGGCTATTCGGTAATGATGACCGGTCCTACTGCCTTTGTATATGAAGGGGTGTTCAGTCCAGATGGTATTATGGCGCAAGCGGGTCTCAAGCCTAATTCGCCAAGCTAAATACGGCTAGCTAAGAGAGTATTTAAGATACCAACTAAGAGAGCAATTAAGAGAAAAGCTATGAGCGTCAAAGATTATGTCAATCCGGCAACGGATATAGAGACCGATGCGGTATTACGTGAGCTATTGACGCCAGTGCATCGTTGGCTAAATACCTTGTCAGTACGCAATCACTCTGAGCATACTTTGACAGCTTATCTCGCCGGCGTTCAGCAGTTAGCGTTGTATCTGCGCGGTAAGCGTCTGAGTTGGACGCGCTGTGATAAGCGCCAATTAGCTCAGCATATCTCTCAGCGTCTTGATGAAGATAAGCTTGCGCTAGCCAGCGTGCAGCAAGAGCTCTCGGCGATCCGTCATTTTTATAGTTGGCTTATCGAAGAGGACATAGCGCGTATCAACCCGACGACTGGCTATCAGCTCAAGCGCAGTCCGCGGCCGTTGCCTTCGATTGCTGATGTTGATCTGCTCACTCAGCTTTTAGAGCAAGAACTGCCTGATACGCCAGAGCAGGCGCGATTGTGGCTGCGAGATAAAGCAATGTTTGAGCTGCTCTACAGCAGTGGCTTACGGGTAGGCGAGCTGGTGGCGCTCGATATGATAGATATCGATTTATCTGATTTGCGCGTTCGAGTGACCGGTAAAGGCAACAAAACGCGTTTAGTCCCAATTGGTAATAAGGCAGCTGAAGCGATTAAGCGCTACTTACCGCATCGTAACCTTTGGGTAGAGGGGCAAGACAGCGCTTTATTTATCAGTGAAAAGCTCGGTACGCGGCTCTCTACTCGCGCCGTACAGCAGCGTCTAAAAGTAGCAGCCAAACGCGCTGGTATCGCACAAAACCTCTACCCGCACCTGCTGCGTCACTGCTTTGCCTCGCATATGCTCTCCGGCAGTGGTGATTTGCGCGCGGTACAAGAGATGCTCGGTCATAGCGATATTAGCACCACTCAGATCTATACCCATGTAGACTTTGCTAAGCTTACCCAAGTCTATGATCGCGCCCATCCGCGCGCCTCTCTTACTCAAAACGATAGTGAGTGATAGTCAGATTAAAAATGAACTGCGTTTAATATATAAGTTATGATCGTGGGACTAGTATAAATTTTACTGGCGTGCTGTTATCTTTCGATGCTGCTTAAAATTCATCCCAGTTCCACGTGATAATATGACGTTTTTATTTCAATTAAATTTACACCCAATTCTTATAAATACTATTAAGCCAAGCGATGACATTGAAAAATAGGCATCTTCTTACGGCCTTGCTGCTGCGCTGACTTATCCAAACTAGCGAAAACTAAAGCGTAATCCTTGTGCTTATCCTCAGTTTTCATCTCGCTGCTCTCGTAGCTGTCGACTATCGTGCCATCAAAGGCGGTAATGGCACTATGTCCCCAAGTCTGGCGCGCCTGCCCGTCCTTATAATGATGCTCGCCGCCTTGTGCCGCGCCTATGACTAAGCACTGACTATCTAGCGCTCGCGCGCGTAGCAGTAGCTCCCAATGCGCTTGTCCGGTCAGATAAGTAAAGGCAGACGGCGCGCTTAGCAGCTCAGCACCGGCTTGACGCAAACGTTGAGCAAGCGCGGGGAAGCGCAAATCAAAGCACACCATCATTCCTAGCTGATAGCTCTCACCTGCGACTTCGATAGGGGTGACGACAGTTTGCGTGCCCGGCTCAAACGTTGCCGCTTCGTTATAGCTGCCTTGCTTATCGGCGACTGTGGCGGTGAATAGATGAATTTTGTCATAGCGAGCAAGCCGGCTACCATCGGGCGCAAACAGTTGACTGACTTGACGTAGACGACCATCAGGAACTAGCGCGCCATCCGGACGAAACGGGCAAGGTAGCGAGCCGGCTAACAGGTGCACGTTGTGCTCGCGCGCGTAGCTAGCAAGCGTCGCTGATAGCGACTCGAAACGCTCGGCAGTGGCAAACTGACGACCCATGCTACAACAGTTCTCAGGCAAAACGATCAGCTGCGCGCCTTGAGTGCTCGCTTCCTCAATACCAGCCTTAATAGTGCTAAGATTGGCTTCGATATCTTGCTGACTGTTCATTTGTAGCGCCGCGACGTTTAATACTTTATTCATAGAGCTTCTCGTTTAATAGTAATAGATATTATTTTTAGCGATAAAAAGGACTATAACGCTATATATGTTATAAATTATCATAGCAATAGGACTATGAAAAATGCTATCGTCATGACCCATTAGAGTGATAAGTCGCTATCAACCGTGATTATGAATCAAAACCACATCAGTACTGGAGTGCAATAAACTGCTCATGAGTATGTCATTTGTCTTGGGCGCTACGCTAAATACCTCACAAAAGCTTACCCCGCAGATGCAGCAAGCTATCAAGCTCTTGCAGCTCTCAAGCCTTGAGTTAGCACAAGAGGTGCAAGCCAAGCTTGAGAGTAACCCACTACTTGAGCGTATTGAGGACGAAGAAGAGCGCTATGACGAAGATAGCAGCGATCTAGAAACGGCTGAAGATCCGTTAACGCTTGAGATGTGGAACAGTGGCACTAACGATAATGATGATAGCTATGACGGTTATGACAGCTATGACGGTTACGATAGTCAAGACAGTGTAGACAGCTTCGATAAATTACAGCAAGCCCATATCGACGGTAGCGCGATGGATATCGATAATGAGACGATGGCTGACCCTACTTATGATAGCGCCTACGCTGACCAGCATACTGTTGAGACGACGAGTTTTACGGCAGCGCCCTCAGATCAAGCTGCCTCTAGCCCTATCGATTTTGATGATTTAGAGCGCTATCAAGGCACAACCAACGCCAGTATTCAAGACTATATACGTTGGCAGCTCAATTTTAAACACTTATCAGACACCGACACTATGATCGCCGATTATCTCATCGATGCGATGGATGAGATGGGCTTTATCCGCTTAGATATCGATGACTTGCTGCAGAGTTTTGCCACTATGGCAAGCTTTTATCAGTGGCCAGAGCCAATAGAGTACGATGAAATAACCGTCATGCTTAGAGTCATTCAGTCGTGTGACCCCTTAGGGGTAGGGGCGCGTAATCTGAGTGAATGCTTGGCCATTCAGCTTAGCAAACTTGATCGCAATACAGAGCATTTGGCCGAAGCGCAAGCTCTGCTATCTGCCAGCGAGCATTTAGTGAGCAACAATATTAAAGCGCTAACTCAGGCGACTGGCCTAAAAGCCGCACAGATCACCCCAGCGCTAAGTTTACTGCGTCAGCTCAATCCTGCGCCGGGTCTGGCCTTTCAAAGTAGCCAGTCCAGTTATGAGCAGGCTCCTGAGAGTTATGATATTCCAGATGTCTTAGTTAATCCCATTCGTCGTCATCGTTCAGCGGCGCTCGAAGCAGATAGAGCAGTCAGCGATGAGCGCTGGCAGGTCAGTCTTAATCCAGAGACACTACCGAAACTGCGTATAAATGAAGACTACGCCAATCTAGTCAAACGCGGTGATGATAGCTCAGACAATCAATATCTACGTGAAAACCTCAGCGATGCCAAGCTGTTTATTCGCAGTATTGAGGAGCGTAACCAAAACCTGTTAAAGGTGGCGACGAGTATTGTCAGACGTCAGCAAGAGTTTTTACGTCATGGCGCTTCTGCTATGCAGCCTTTGATCTTAAAGGATATCGCTGAAGAGGTAGAACTACATGAGTCTACAGTCTCCCGTTTAACCACCAGTAAATCCATTTTGACCCCGCAAGGTCTATTTTCACTCAAGTACTTTTTTTCATCGCATGTGAGTAGCCGTGAAGGCGATATCTCATCGACCGCTATTAGCGCTATGATCAAACAGCTCATCGCCAATGAAGCACCAAAAAAACCGCTCTCCGATAGTCGCCTGCAGCAGCACTTGCATGCAGAAGGTATCGACATCGCTAGACGTACGGTAGCTAAGTATCGCGAAGCTATGGGGATCGGCTCTTCCACTCAGCGCAAACAAAAATACTGATTTCAGTGGTGCTAGGAGCGTCAATGAATAGTCGCTTAAAAGGTATGATAGTTGCTGGGAATAAAAATAAAATTTTTTGATTATATAGATTTTAGCAATATATAGCAGTTAACTTTACATTTTATTACAGTATAGCCTCTTGCTACTCTTAGGTATTCGTGACAAATTAGAAGGGCATCAACAGCAAAAACTGAAGGACATTTAGCTTTTAAAGATCGAAGATTTGGAGCTGTTTAAAAGACGAATTCAAAGGCATTCTAAGGTGTCAGTAGATACCGATAATGAGTTTTGACAAAAGGAGATTTGAAGAAGCGACACTTTATATAGAATGCACTATTGGTTATATCGTCATTGCTCTTTAAGATTAGCTTTTAACATCAGTTTTTGACAGTTCGATGGCTCCAGCTGATACCGGTTAGTTTACCGTACTATCAGTTCACTATAAGTGGTAATAAATATAAGGACAAGTATATGAACGTATCTATTAGTGGTCACCATATCAGTGTTACCGATGCCATGAATACCGCAGTCCGCGAAAAATTAGAAAAAATTGAGCGTCATTTCGATCAGATTCAGAGCATTCAGGTGATTTTGTCTTTAGACAATAGTGGTGCTAGTGATGGCGGCAAAAAGAGCCACAAAGCCGAAGCTATCATGCGAGTCTCAGGTCAAGAGATGTTCGTACAGGCGCAAGATGACGACATGTATAAAGCCATCAACGAGATGTCAGATAAGCTTGAGCGGCAAGTACGTAAATATAAGACCCGCCAACAAGATAAAAAGACTCGCGCGACTGGACGTGACAACAGCTATAACAATAGCGAAGCTGCTGATGCTGCCTCAGCGATGTAGCCATGAGCTTACCTATTGAGATAGGTTTATAGTACAAGCATAAACGCTTTGACTGGTTTGGTGGTACGCATAGCTGATAATAAATATAATACCAAAACTTAGCTATGCCTATACCGAGCCAGTCAATCAGCTGTATTTAGCGTGACAACATTCACAATGTTAACAATATTGACAATAAGGAAAGCCAATAAGAAGAATAGAGAGAAGATGATAATTCACTAAATTTCACTAAATTTGTAGCGCAAAATCAGTAGCGCTAATCAACGTAAAACCCAAAAAAGACCTCAACCGATGAAACGATTGAGGTCTTTTTTGGGTTTAAAAATTACCAGTTTGATTTATAGGCATTTAGCTCTGTCTATGAACATAAAGAATTTTAGCCACCACCGACCGCTTGTACCACTTCGATAGTCATTCCTTCCACCACGCGCATTTGTGCCAACTCGCTTTTAGGCACTAGGTCTCCATCGACTTCTACCGCATAGCGCCCTTGACTTAAGCCAAGCTCATTCACTACTAACTGCACGGTTTGATGCGTAGTCTGTAAGGTCTTACCGTTGACAGTGATGGTACTCATAAAGTGGGCTCCCTAGTTATCTAACAGTTATCTAACGTATCCATTTTATTTAATATCGAATCTATGATTAAAGTGGTTTGCCGAGACGAAAAGCTGTTATGGCAAGCCATAACCAACCTGCTATCATCAGCACTCCGCCGATCGGGGTAATAGCGCCAAACCAACGCGGTGCGCCTAAGGTCATAGCGTAGAGACTACCGGCAAATACTATTACTCCGAGCTGTAACAACCACGCCGTCGCTTGAGTGGCATAATTAAGGCGCAGTAATATGCCAACTAATAGCAGTCCGAGCGCATGAATAAACAAATAAAGTGTCGCGGTATGCCACCAAGCAAGCTGCTGCTCATCAACCAAGTTTTTGAGTCCATGAGCGCCAAACGCGCCTAGAGCAACCGCGATAGCCATATTAACGGCAGCAATACCTATCCAATTGATCATTTATAAACTCTTAATTTTTATAAAAATAGCTGTACCTATAGTCAGTTCTAAATAAAACCGATACGCTAATATATTCGTGCAGTTGATATAAATTTTCCTGACGTGCTGTGTCGTTGCGGACAGAGGCTGCGAAAAATTCATCCCAACCGCACTGTATCGTTTTTAACGTGGATTAACTATATAATAAATAATCAAGCCACTCGTACAATCATCACTGTATAAACACAATCATTATTGAATATCGTCAGGCAAAATCACACTCTCAATAGTCATGGCCTCACGGATTTTGTCCATCGCGTTCTTTTCGATCTGACGCACACGCTCAGCCGATATAGAGTAGACCGCCGCCAATTCGTGCAAGGTGGATTTTTGCTCAGTAAGCCAGCGCTGCTCAACGATATCACGAGAGCGATCATCTAGCGTCCCCATTGCTTCAATCAACGCGGATGAATTATTGGCTTCCCAATCAGACTCTTCTACCATCTCAGCTGGATCTATACCGTCCTCTAAGAACAGCTGCGGCGCGTAACGTCCGTCGTCATCATCGCTCGATTGGGTCTCAAAAGAGGCGTCATAAGAGGTCAGGCGCGACTCCATCTCTAGCACTTGCTTGCGAGTGACGTTGAGATCGTTCGCAATCGCATCTGCCTCTTCTAAAGTCAGCTGATTGTTGGTCTTTTTTAGGCTACGTAGGTTAAAAAATAACTTACGATGCGCTTTGGTGGTCGCCACTTTGACAATGCGCCAGTTACGAATCACAAACTCGTGAATCTCAGCTTTGATCCAATGCACGGCAAAAGACACCAAGCGCACGCCCTTATTCGGATCGAAGCGCTTGACCGCTTTCATCAAGCCCAGATTGCCTTCTTGAATCAAATCCGCTTGCGGCAAACCATAGCCTGAGTAGCTACGCGCGATATGTATCACAAAGCGCAGATGCGACATCACGAGTAACCGCGCGGCTTCGACATCACCTTCATCATAGTAGCGGTGTGCAAGCTCTTGTTCTTGCGTTGGGGTCAAAATAGGGATTTGGTGCACAGTATTAATATAAGCGCCTAGGTTTACCCCAGGAGCCGTCAAGTGAGTCGGCATGGCCGGTACTAAATCGCGAGTGCTGGTTTTTTCTAAGGCACTAGCGTCGTACGGCGGTCGTTTTGCTGCCGCTTCTAACGCTGCTGTGCGAGCAGCATTTTGCTCAGTAGTCACTTTATCATTACTGCGAGGTTTTTTTGGTGGTGACGATTTTTTTGTCGCAGAATCAGTGGAAGAAGTAGTCATATCTTTGACCTTAATCAAGTAAATAGGCAAATAAATAAACAAGTATGCAAAGTAGAATAATTATAGTAATTGTAAAGGATAGCTGTCGTTAGTTGCTATCGGTTTTGGTAATGATGAAGTGAAATATTGTATCGGCTTGCTGCGCGGCTTTGTTATGCCTAGCTTCATCAGTAGCAGTAACCGCTTCATCATTGCGGCTATCGGTTACCGTATTAACTAACAGCTGGAGCGTCTCTGCATTGGCCGTTTGCGATTGCCGACAAAAGGCAGTGATGTCCGCTTGCGAGTTAGGATCAGTGGCAACAACATATAAAGACTCACCGATAGCGACATCACGTAAAGCCACTTTTGTCTTTAATAATGGCATCGGACAAGCCAAACCGCGACCATCAACGTAACCCTTTATGAGAAGGGCAGAGTCCGCTTCTATGCTCGTTTTATTATCCAAGTGTGACCTTATCTCGCTGATATAAGAAGCCGGTAATAGCGCTAACAAATCAGCGATAACTTGCTGCTCATTGGCAGACAAGCTCGATGAGAGCGTTATAAAATAAGGGGCAGATACCGTAGTTTTAGACGCAGCTGACATAAATCAAACCTTGAACGATAAATGCTTATTATAACAAACTGCTAGGCTAGAAGAGCAGTTGAATATTATCATCACAGTGTTTGATGTTTTAGCATGGCACAATAATGTTACTTAACCGTGACGCTTGCTGAGATATTAGTAGTCAGTCTTAGCCAACAATTGACGTTATACCGTCAAGCTTATATAGTCAAAACAGCCAAGAACCCTACTATAGTCAGTGCGAAATAAAGTCGATACGCTAAATATTAACGTGCAACTGGTATTCATTTTTCTTGCGTGCTGTGTCTACGCTGTTTCGATGTTGCGCAGCTCTCATTGACAAGATGAATCCTAGCTGCACTGCATCGGTTTTAAAGTGATTCAACTATATCAGCGTTCGGTATTTGCCTGTGTTGCTTAAATAATAGGATACTCATTTGAAGTTTATTTATCGACCATCAACGCCAAGTGTACTCGTGCTGGCACTGCTGCTCAGTAGTGTCAGTTATGGGGCGAGCGTAACGCCAAGTCGCCTTGAGCCGCTTGCCACGCCAACAGTGTCCACCTCAGCTTTTAGCCCTTGGCAGCAGCCGTCCGATGAGCTTGATTTGCCCAATTTGCAAGGGCAGGCGCTGAGCTTTGCTGATCAATATCAAAATAAGCTCATTGGTGAATGGTCGCTACAAAACATCAATGGCCAGGCCAAGATGGAGCACGACCCTTGGATTCAAGAGACGATGAAGGCGATGACTTGGCGACTCAACGCTCAAGCTCGTCAGCAAGCGCCGTTGGCTTTAGTGATTATTGATAATCCAAGTATCAATGCCTTTGCCGCACCCGGCGGGGTTATCGGTATCAACACGGGGACGATACTCGCCGCCAATAGTATGGATGAGCTGGCAAGCGTCGTTGCTCACGAAGTTGCTCATATTAGTCAGCGCCATTATGAGAGCGGGGCAGACGCGCGCAAAAAAGCGCTACTGATGCAAATCGGCGGTATGCTCGCGGCGATAGCTGCCTCCGCAGTCGATGGCGATGCGGCAGCAGCAGTGATGATGGGCTCGCAGACGGCGACTATGAATAGCAGCATGGCCTTTAGCCGTAGTAATGAGCGCGAAGCGGACCGGGTGGGCATGCAGATCATGACGCAGGCAGGCTACGATCCACGCGCTATGCCGAGATTTTTTGCGACGATGAACCAAAAGAGTCAGCTCAATCAAGTCGAAAACCGCTATTTACCAAGCTTTGTGCGCTCACATCCTTTGAGTAATGAGCGCTTAAGCGAGTCGCAAGCCCGTGCTCAGCAGTATGCGCCTTTATCTTTGACGCAGCAGCAGCGCCATCAAGCGTTGTTTGATTTGTTGTATTGGCGCGTGCAAGTCATGGGCCAGCATACCTCAGAAACGGCGCTGACTACCGCCGCGGTCAGCAGTCCTGGCGCTAAGCTTGCCTTGATGTATTGGTACAGTCAGCAGCAACGTTTCGATGATGCCGAGCAGCTGATGAAGGAGCTATCAGCGCTACCAGCAAGTCAGCTGCAGATACTAGAGCCATTATTATCTATCACCTATAGCCAAGTGCTCAGTGAACAAAACAAATGGCAGCGAGCCGTAGAAGTTTTAAGCGCGCAGCAACGCCTTTATCCTGAGCGCCGTGATTTGCGGCTATACTTAGCAGAAGCCCTCACCAGTAATAATCAGCCACTACAAGCGCAAGCTCTACTTAAGCCGTTAACCCAAGAGCAAGCCAGTGACCGCTACGCTTGGCAAAGCTTGCAATTGGCTAACGAAAAACTCGCTAAAACCTCAAGCTCAGCGGCTATCAAAGCGATTGCGACGATTAATGCTCTGCGCTATCGCAGTCATGATCAGCTCTGGAATGGACGTTATGATTCGGCATTGACGTCTTTGACGCAAGCTAAGCAACTGGCTAAGCAACTGCCAAACTCTTCTGGTCGTAGTCCGTTATTAGCCAGTATCAAAAAAGAAATCAGCGAAGTAAAAACCGCCCAAGACTTTAAGCCTTAGGCGGTTAGGAGGGACAAAGTTCGCTATAAACCGAGCGCGTGCAATCGGTGCAGGTCTAGCCTTGCAGCGCTTCTTTGACCAGTCTTGAGATAACCGCGGGATCGGCGCGGCCTGCGGTTTTGGTTTTCATAGCGCCCATGACGCTGCCCATATCGCGCATGGAGGTAGCGCCTTGATCGCTAATCTCTTGGTTGACTAAGGCGGCAAGCTCGTCATCATCCATCTGTTTTGGCATAAACTCATTGATAATGTCAATCTCGAACTGCTCTTTACTCGCCAAGTCATCACGGCCATTCGCGGTAAAAATGGCCAAAGACTCTTGACGCTGTTTGAGCTGCTTTTGTAGTATCTCTAGAACGCCCGCATCATCTAGCTCCACTTTACGGTCGATTTCGATTTGCTTGACGACAGATTGTACATTGCGCATGACTTTGACGCGCTCAAGCTCGCGGGCTTTCATAGAGGTGACAATAGTATCTGCTAGCTTTTGCTTAATAGAGCTCATAATGGTGGCTAATCCTTGTTTATAGGGTGCTTTTTGGTGTTGTAATATAAATTTCGATAGGTAATAAGATGAATAATAAAAAGTGTAGCACAAAAAACGCCACTGATATCTATTGATAACAGTGGCGCTGATGTACGACTACTGATGTACAGCTAACTGATAGCTAGCAATTAGTACATACGCGTGGTACGAATAGTGTCGCGTTGCAGCTTTTTCTTATAACGCTTTACCGCAGCGGCTTTTTTGCGCTTGCGCTCTTGCGTTGGCTTTTCATAAAACTCACGCTTACGTACATCTGACAATACGCCAGCTTTTTCGCAAGCACGTTTAAAACGACGGATAGCGATATCAACGGGTTCGTTTTCTTTGACCTTAACTGCAGGCATGAAGACTCCTTATAGGGATGAGATACAAAGGCATTAGTTTGGCTGTGTATTAGTATTTAGCGCTAATATCTCAAAATTCGCGCATCAGCTCAAACTAGGATAAGTTTGCACAGAAGTACAAGGGCGGTAATTCTACCTAAAATCATCAATAAAGTCAAGGCTTTTGGTGTGCTTATCGTCACTCAGCGACTGATTATAAAAAGACAAATTCTGCGTTATTAGAGCACCTAGAGTTACGTTACTTGAAGTATTTACAGATCAATACCGTCTAATTTGGTTATTTATCTTATAAAGTTTCTTATTTGCTTTATAAAGTAATACTCACTAAGTCACAAAAATCCCGATAAAACACCTTATGACGATAACGGCTTTAACTGAATTTATGCTATGATAATTGCAACAATTCAGTAAGCTTTATCGGTTTTTATATCAATTTTAGTGAGGATGTTGGAATGAGAAAAACGGCACTAAACACAGCATTGTGGACGACTCTAGTGGTCAGCTTGGGCGTTAGTCTTAGCGCTTGTAGCGATGGTCATGAAGCAGTAACAGCGCCAGAGCGAGCCGAGCAGGCTGCTGAGATTGCTCGTGCCAATGCTCCTGAAGCAGAAGATATGGAGTTTGCAGAAACTGAGCCTATGGTTGTCGAGACTACTGAGACAGCAGAAGTTGACGCTGGTGATGCTGAAGCTGAGGTGGCAGCGGTAGAAGAGCCTGCAGCCTCTGAAGATTTAGCCGTCAACGTTGGCGCTGAGCTTTATAACAAGCAATGCATGGCCTGTCACGCTACCGGTCTGCTCAATGCACCAAAATTCGGTGACGCTGAGGCTTGGGCACCGCGTATCGAAAAAGGCGTAGAGACTCTGACCACTCATTCAGCGGAAGGCTTTAATCAAATGCCAGCGCAGGCTTATAATGGCGTGACCGAAGATCAAATCAAAGCTGCTGTTGAATATATGATTGCCGAAGCCAGCTGATAGCCGTTATTCGCTCTTGAAATTTGTTAAACGAGCCGTCATTGTGTGCTAACAATGGCGGCTTTTTGGCTTTAGGGTCAGGGTCTGTTATTAGCACATACAGGGTAATAACGCAGCGACCCCATAGTAGGATAAAGATAGTAAGATAAAGGCGATAGCATGAAAGTATTAGGGTTAGAGACTTCTTGTGACGAGACGGGTCTGGCGATCTTTGATAGCGAGCAGATTAACAGCGCTAATAAGGGCCTAGTTGGGCAAGTATTGTACTCACAAATTGAGCTGCATGCTGTCTATGGCGGCGTGGTGCCTGAGCTGGCGAGTCGCGACCATATTCGCAAATTAGTGCCACTACTCGATGAGCTGCTAGCGCAGTGTGATATGAGTAAAAACGACATTGATGCTATCGCCTATACCAAAGGCCCAGGCCTTATCGGTGCGCTGATGACGGGCGCGCTGTTTGGTCGTAGCTTGGCGTTTGGCTTAGGTATTCCGGCTATCGGCGTGCACCATATGGAAGGCCATCTGCTTGCGCCTTTGATGGGCGCTAATCCGCCGCCGTTTCCGTTTGTCTCTTTGCTCGTCTCAGGTGGCCATACCCAGCTGATCGCGGCTAAAGGCATCGGCGAGTATGAGATACTAGGCGAGTCCATCGATGACGCGGCGGGTGAGTGCTTTGATAAAGCCGCTAAGATGTTAGGCTTGCCTTATCCTGGTGGCCCTAATATTGCCAAGCTTGCTGAAACGGGTAACCCAAACGCCTATGAGCTACCACGGCCAATGCTGCATCGCGGCCTCGATTTCTCCTTTAGTGGCATGAAAACAGCAGTGCATAATCTGATTAAAGATACCCCGCAGTCCGGTGGCTCAGGCAATAGCGCTGATAGCGATCCGCAAGTACGCGCCGATATTGCCGCAAGCTTCCAACACGCGATGGTCGATACGCTAGTAAAAAAATGCGTCAAAGCGCTTAAACAAGCGAATATGAGCAGACTCGTTATCGCGGGCGGCGTCAGTGCCAACACACATCTGCGCGAGACGCTAGAGACTGAGCTGACGAAAATTAATGCGACTGTACATTACGCACCGCCAGCACTGTGTACAGATAATGGCGCAATGATTGCTTATGCTGGATTTGAGCGCCTAAACGCTGGACAAACGGATGATCTGGCAGTGAGCTGTATCCCGCGTTGGCCGTTGACAGAATTACCAGCACTGTTGCCTGCAGTATAACGTTCAAAAGCCATATAAATTAAGGATAATCTATGCAGTGGCTAGCAATAGGCTTAGGAGCAGCATTAGGCGCGTGTTTACGTGGCTATTTAGCGCGCTTTAATCCACTGCATCACTGGATACCGCTTGGTACGCTTGGCGCAAATGTCTTGGGCGGCCTGCTGATTGGCCTTGCGCTCGTCTGGTTTGAGCGTATGGGTAGCGATTTATCGCCTAATATCAGACTGTTTGTGATTACTGGGTTTTTGGGTGGATTGACGACCTTTAGTACCTTTAGTGCTGAGGTATTTACTTTTATTAGTACGGGTAAAGTATTGGCAGGGCTAGGATTGATTGGATTGCACGTTGGATTGACACTGCTGGCAACCGCGCTTGGGTTTTATTTCTTTAAGCTAGTTTTGTAGGTGTTGATAGATATTAATCGTTCAATGGTCTGTTATAAGTGGTTCGCTTATAACAGTCTGTTTTAAGTAGTATATTAATAGGTTTGAAGGGTGAAATAGGTGGTTCACTTGGGGTATACACTAAACATGGATAAATCCTGTCAAATACTGCACTGCATTGCCAGAAATAAGTACTCGGTCATCTGATACTACACATTCAAGTATTCCGCCTCGACTTGACGCCTGATAGGCTAACAATTCATCTTTACCCAAACGTTCTGCCCAAAACGGTGCGAGCCCAGTATGAATCGATCCAGTTACTGGATCTTCATCACCACCATTAGCAGGCCAAAAGTATCGAGAAATAAAGTCGTAAGATTTAAGATCTTCTGATTGAGACTGACAAGTAACAACTACATCTAAAGGTGCAAGTTGCTTCAAAACTTCATTATCACGTATTACGTTTAGAACATCGGACTTAGTATTGTAAATAACAAAATACGCTTGCGAATTGCGATAGACTTCAACAGGAGCAATAGATAGACCCGACAATAAGCTGTTTGGAATACTATCTAATTTCTTGGGCTTAGTATTCGGGAAGTCCATTCGTATTTTGCCAGCGCTCGTTTGCACGATTGTTAATACTCCAACCGCTTTTGCTGAAAGCTTAATTGTTTTTAAAGTAGAGTTCTTATTAAATAAGACAAAAGCGGAGGCTAAGGTTGCATGACCACAGAAATCAATCTCAGTCATTGGAGAGAACCAGCGAATATGATAATTTGTTTCTTTATTTGACTCATCTGGCACTAAAAAGGCAGTTTCGGATAAGTTATTTTCCATTGCAACAGATTGCATTAATTCTGCGCTCAGCCAACTATCAGTGATAATAACTGCTGCTGAATTTCCCTTAAAAACGGTATCGGTGAAAGCGTCAACGATGTTGATTTCGAGTTGCATTCTCTGTCCTTAAATAAGTATATCGTTTCATTAGTTGGGTGGATTAGCTTGCCCATTTTATTTTGAAAAGTACACAGCTATGTACATCGTAATATTATGAATAACTTGGATCATTGATAAAAATATCTTATAGCCGAGAATTCAAGTCCTCACTAGGGAACCGTATCCTCTTTACTCTATAAAATCCATAAAACGCCAAAACCAGTAAGAAAAGAATGCTATAAATATAATAAAACCCATATTCATATACGTATTCATACCCTTTATAGCGTCTAAAGTCCCCTGATAAGTGATTACCTCCTTAATTCCAGCTTCGAGATCTTCCACATCAAGACTTACCATCTGTCTAATTCCATTATGAAACCCTAGAAAATCTTTCTGTATATACCACCCTATCACGGCTTTTTTACCTTCAACCGGTTCTAAATATTTTTTGCCAAAACAAGAGGAGTCAGTATCAAAAGCTGAATAGCTGCACCCATATACTTCTTTACGGTTAAGATTACTGAGATCTAACAACATAAAAATATGATTTCCCTCACCTACGTCCAAACTGCCTACAATACCTTCACTATAATTAAGCTCAGACTCTAAAGGGAAGTCTCTACCTTGCCAACTCAGTATTGCCCAGGCTATTAGCCCTATCCAAGTTAATAGAAGAATGACTATTTGAACTTTTCTAGTTAATGTTAATACTTTGAATTGTTTCAGTCGTTTTGTTAAGTGTTTCACTTAATATCAAGCCCTTTTACTAAATCGGCCATTAAATCTTTATCCGTTTGTCTGCTCAAAAAATCCAACAAATTATCAGCTGTGTATTTCTTTAAATGTATACGTGTTCTAAGCCTTTAGTAAAAATCATACTATGAAAGACGTAATATTTAGTTAGAGTATGGACTAGTCTGCAACTCGCAACTATCTTCAAAAACTAAATATTGTTCTCATAACGAGTGTTATGACAAATAAAGCTCTAAACCGGCTTAACAATCCCATCAAGTAAACTCGCAAAACCCTGCATATAAGCCATATCTTGGCTCGCCGTGCGCGTTGCGGCATAAAGCTGACAATACACGCCATTGCCTAACGGACGGGAGACCACCCAGCCTTTTTTCTCATACTCGCTTACTACCCAATCAGGCAATGCTGCCACGCCGCGCTCGCTGGCGACCAGCTGGATGAGCATTGCGGTCAGCTCCGTGGTGCGAATATCGGCAAAGCTCACCTCGCTTGGCGTCATAAAATTAGCAATAATATCGAGGCGCTTGGCTTCGACTGGATAGGCGATTAAAGTCTCATCGATCAGGTCTGTAGACGTTACAAAGTCTCGCTCAGCC
Source organism: Psychrobacter sp. Ps3 (assembly GCF_022129275.1). Classification (NCBI taxonomy): domain Bacteria; kingdom Pseudomonadati; phylum Pseudomonadota; class Gammaproteobacteria; order Moraxellales; family Moraxellaceae; genus Psychrobacter; species Psychrobacter sp. Ps3. Next base: position 107,026 of record NZ_JADQAL010000002.1, on the reverse strand, counting down.
AAATCATGAGTGGGTGAGAGCACCAATCGGCTCTCATACTCAAATAACGGCTGATAGCTGATACCCTCAAGCGGTAAGTTACTGGTAGTAATCAATAAATCAATATCACCTTCCATCAGTAAATGATGCGGCTCAGGCTCAAAGCCAGTGGCAAAATCAAGCTCGACATCCGACCACTCGCGGCGATACTGGTTGAGTATTGGCATCAGCCAATCAAAGCAGCTATGGCACTCAGAGGCCAGTCGTAACCTGCCCGCTTGACCATGTGCCAAGCGCTTGAGGTTGGATTTGGTGCGGGTCACTTGCGGTAGGATACTGTCGGCCAGTGCCAGTACTATCTTACCTGCTGGGGTAAAGCTCAGCGGGCGCGTGCGGCGATTGACGAGGCTGATATCGTAGTAGTTTTCTAACTCTTTGAGTTGATGGGATACCGCAGACGCCGTGATATGTAGCTCGTCAGCGGCGGCGGCTAGTGAGCCATGGGCTCTAAGCGCGGTTAAGGTATTGAGATGACGAAGCTCTAGCATAAATAGCTCGGTAGTGAGGATGAAGTGCATTCATTATAAGCGATAAAGTGCTGAAGTTCACTCATAGCTAATAACTTCTCTAGCGACGACGTAATAATAGCTGTGAGATGACGACCAGTACCAAAGAGGCTGCCAGTAGCAACGTGCCGACAGCATTGACCTCAGGTTTTAGTCCTGAGAAGCGTTAAAAAATTGCACTGCAATTTTAGCTTTGCAAGGGAAGTTCTTTAAATAGAATTTCCAAGAAGCTTTTGTAAGGTTTTAAAGCTAGTCTAAAGGCGCCAGCCTACAACAGACCCTACTAACTTAACGCTTACGCAATAAGAGCTGCGACATAATCACTAATACTAATGAAGCAGCTAACAACAGCGTGCCGACGGCATTAACCTCAGGCTTAAGACCGACGCGTACCATAGAATATATTCGCAGCGGCAGGATCTCATAGCTTGGGCCAGTCACAAAGGTCGAGACCACCACATCATCGAGTGATAAGGTAAAAGCCAATAACCAACCGGCCATTACCGCAGGCAATATTACCGGAATCAGTACCGTACGTATCATCGTCGACTCAGATGCACCCAAATCGCGCGCTGCCTCCATCAGCCGCTCATCTAAGCTGCTCAAACGCGCAAAGACAGTAATGACCACGAACGGCAGGCAAAAAGTAATATGCGCTATCAGTAAAGACACAAAGCCTAGCTGTAAGCCTATCAATAAAAACAGTGCCAGTAGTGAGATAGCTAGGACAATCTCAGGCGACATCATTAGTACAAACAATAGGCCATTTAATAGCCCTTTACCGCGAAAATCATAGCGATGTAGTGCCATAGCAGTCAAAGTACCGATCAAAGTAGAGACGGTCGCTGCGATGAGTCCTAAGACGATAGAGTGCCAAAAAGCATCGAGCATCGCTTGATTATTAAACAGCGACTCGTACCACTTTAGGCTAAAACCGCCCCAGTTATAGCCCGTCTTAGACTCATTAAAAGACATGACTACTAGGACAATAATGGGTAAATACAGCAGTAGATAGATTAAGCTTAGATAGCCCTTGGCAAACAAATTTCCTAGTTTTAGCGGTTTATTGGTTTTTGTCGAGGATTGGTTTTTACTCATTGAGTTAGCAGAATTAGCAGACATCAGGCCACCTCATTGAAGTCAGTTTTGCCAATGCGTTTACTACTAGCGCGATAAGCTAAGAGTAATACCGCCATCGCAAGCGTCAATAGCACACTAGCCGCCGCGCCAAATGGCCAGTCGCGGGCATCTAAAAATTGATTTTTGATGATGTTACCAACGAGTAGGTTGCGCGATCCGCCCAAGATATCAGCGACATAAAACATGCCCATCGCCGGTAGCAGCACGAGTAAGACACCAGAGATGATACCGGGCGTTGTAAGTGGCAACACTATGTGCCAAAAAGTCTGCCGCCTGCTTGCACCCAAATCTTGTGACGCCAAGAGCATGTCATCACGCAAGTCAGTAAATACCGCGTACAACGGCAGCACCATAAAGGGGAAGAGGAGATAAGTTAGGCCAACGATCACTGCGCCTTGGGTGTAGAGCATATTGATAGGCGTCTCGATGATACCGATGGCAAGCAGTGCCTTATTAATAAGGCCATTCGTCGCTAGTAGCAGCTTGAGCGCATAGACCCGCACTAAGGAGTTGGTCCAAAACGGTAATATCAGCAGCAGCATAAGCAAAGGCTGCCAGCGCAGATGAACACGAGAGACCAGCCAAGCAAACGGATAACCGAGTAATAAGCACAGCACAGTAGTAATACCCGCCATCCATAACGAATGGGCAAACACCTCAAAATACAGCGGGTCAAGCAAGCGTAGATAGCTGTCAATAGTGACAGGTAAGCTGATAAAATCGCTCGTATCGCGTGTCAAAAAACTGACCGCAATGACTAAGATATTGGGCAGTAGCGCAAATATCAGCAGCCAGCCCCATATCAGCCATAAGGTAACCGTGCGAAAAGCGCCTTTACTAGTTAAGCTACTACCCGCCATTAGTCCATATCCTTTTGCATAGCGTTAGGGCCTCTCATAGTATCGGCGGTCACCGCTTCAGCGGCTGCATGATTGAAAGCCGCGTCATCAGCCGTACCATCGCTAGTAGAGGTGTCATTTGGTAATAGCCACTCCCAACCATCGACCCAAGAGACTTTTACCGCCTCATGCATTTTGTAATCAAAGCTTGGATCTTCTTCATCGAAGAACTCTGAGGCTTTAATGATATGGCCGTTTTCAAGCTCAATGATCGAGTCTAAAGTGCTACCTTTATAATTGCTTTCAATCACACGGCCTAGTAAGCCTGTATGCGTCTCATCTTTAGGATCATAAATCCGCAGATCCTCAGGTCGTAGTAGGAGGTTGACCTTGTCACCGACTTGCACGGCATTGGCAAAATCAGGACGGCGCAGATTGCGTAGATGAGGGGCATCAGTTGTATGATCCTGCGCTTCACAGACCTCAACTTCGATACGGCCATTGGTGATCTGGCCATTGCGATCAGGCTGATCAGGATAGACGCCGTGTACTTTTGCTTCAAAGAGATTGGCCTCGCCGATGAATTTGGCGGTGAATAAATTGGCCGGAGTTTCATAGATTTGGATAGGGGTGCCAATTTGTTGGAATGTACCGTCTTTCATCACCGCGATACGATCCGACATCGATAGCGCCTCTTCTTGATCATGAGTCACAAACACAAAGGTGATGCCAAGCTCGCGCTGCAGGCGTTTGAGCTCTGATTGCATCTGCAAGCGCAGTTTGTGATCGAGGGCGGAGAGTGGCTCATCAAGTAGTAATAGCTTGGGGCGATTGATAACGGCGCGGGCAATAGCGACGCGCTGCTGCTGGCCACCAGACAGATCTTGCGGACGGCGATTGGCTAGATGCTCCATCTGCACCATAGCTAACATCTCACGCACGCGGGTTTGTATCTCCGCCTTAGGTACTTTTTTAATCTTTAGGCCATAAGCGACGTTTTGCGCAACTGTCATATGCGGAAATAAAGCGTACTGCTGAAATACAGTATTGACCGGACGCTTATCAGCGGGCAAACCTGCCATTTGCATACCATCGAGTTGAATCTTACCAACACTTGGTTGCTCAAACCCTGCAATCAGACGCAGCAAGGTAGTTTTGCCGCAACCAGACGGCCCAAGCAGCGTCAAAAACTCGCCATGCTTGATGTCGAGCGTGATGTCCTTGAGGACTTCGGTCTGATCGTAAGACTTTTTGATACCTGTCAGTTGCAGTAGCGTCTTACCAGTAGCATCTGTGCTATTAGTCTGAGTGCTATCAGTCTGAGTGTTATTGGTTTGAGCAGTGGGCGCGGGCGAGTCAGTCATGAACGAAAGTCCTGATTATCCAAATCAATCTCATATATAGCGAGAGTCAAGTGCGGGTTATTATAACAAACCCGCTGCGCAAATAAGTGCAAGTTCAGTATCGATTGCAAGAGCTTGCTGGTTAGTCATTGTAATAAAAGAGCAAACCGCTCGTAACCATAAAAAGCAAATTTTCATTATTAATCGCTTTTTTATTGCTATACAATTATTACGATTACTGGTTGAATAAAGTCTTTACCAGTGACTACTTTATGATCTAAGTGAGCGGGTTTTGAAGCCTGTGCTCGTAGCCAATTATCTACCCATATCTACCCAAAAGTTATTTAAGGAAGGATATCTTATGACAGCCGAGAACCGCCCAGCAACAGGCGCTGAAGCATTAGAGATGTTGAAGCAAGGTAACGCCCGCTACGTTGACAGTCTCACCAGTACCGATGAATATATGCAGCGTCGTCCAGAGTTGGTCAAAGATCAAAATCCATTAGCCATTATTTTGGGCTGCTCGGATGCACGAGTACCTGTTGAGATTGTCTTTGATCAAGGCTTGGGGGATTTGTTTGTCATACGTGTGGCCGGCAATGTAGTGGCGCCATCACAGATTGGCTCAATTGAGTTTGCGGCCGAAGCTTTCGGTACGCAGTTGGTGGTGGTCCTTGGACACTCAAAATGCGGTGCTGTCACAGCTTGCGTCGAGACACTGATCAATCCTGAGCAGAACTATTCACCTAATTTGCAATCGATCGTTGATCGTATTCGCCCAAGTGTCTATAACTTGCATGAGCTGGCAACGGCCAATGGTCAAGACGTCGATGCCGATGAGCTGGTTGATCGCTCTATCCGTGCCAACGTGCGCATGTCAGTGAGTCAGCTCAGACATGGATCGCGGGCACTAGAGGATTTGACTAACAGTGGTCAGCTACTTGTTGTCGGTGCTGAGTATGACCTAGAGACCGGAAAGGTGAGGTTCTTAGACAGCTAATATATATCTAAACATGAACATACTTTGTTCATATTCTTACAAAACCCTATCAATTATTTTGCCAATTTTTATTATGATGAAAGAACCAAACGAATTGCGATCATCGTGATTCGCTTATTTATAACTGCATTTTCTAAATTATATTGGGATAATTATGTCTACTCCATCTAGTAATAATAACGCAACCATCGCACAGCCTGCGAGCAGTATCAGTACAGATGGCGTCCAGTCAATCTCTACGCAAACGACAGGATTTACTTTCAATCACACTATGCTACGCGTCAAAGATCCTGCCAAGTCATTGGCGTTTTATACTGGCGTGTTGGGTATGACACTGCTTGCGGTCAAAAAATTCCCTGATATGGAATTTGATCTGTATTTCTTGGCAAAGCTAACTGAGAGCGAGCGTGAGAACCTGCCTACTGGTGATGATTTAGAAATCTTTGCTTTCCGTCAGCGCGGTATCTTAGAGCTGACCCATAATTATGGCACTGAGACAAAAGCTGACTTTAGCTATCATGATGGCAACCAAGACCCTCAAGGCTTTGGACACATTTGTTTTAGCGTACCGAACCTAGATGAAGCCATCGCTTGGTTTGATAAGAACGATGTTGAGTTCAAAAAACGTCCAGAAGATGGCAGCATGAAAAACATTGCCTTTATCAAGGATGTTGATGGCTACTGGATTGAAATCGTACAAGCTGATTTGATGTCATAACTGGCAAAACAGTAGTGAGATGTTCATTTATTTATCCCCTTAAACGCGCGCTAAAACAGCAATAGGAGCAACCCTTTATGCCCACCCCCGACGTGAGTCGCCTATCGAACACGCTAACCGATGGTGTAACCATCTATCAACAAGTGGTCTATACCACGCAAGACTTGGCAAGCGGCTTTATTGAGCGCATTCCATATTTTGTAGCGGCGCTCATTGTGTTGGGGATTTTTTGGCTATTGTCGATACTTTTCAAAAAAGTCGTGCATAAAACCTTAGGCGCGCGCGTGCGTCATCAAAACTTGGTGAAAGTGTTTCAGCGCATAGGCGGGGCATTGATATTTTTTATTGGCTTTATGATCGCCATGGTTGTTGCTGTTCCAGGATTTACACCAGCCAAATTAATCGGCGCGCTGGGTATTGGTTCGGTGGCGATTGGTTTTGCCTTCAAAGACATCTTCCAAAACTTATTATCTGGTATTTTGTTACTTATCTCAGAGCCGTTTCGTATCGGTGATCAAATCGTCTCAGGGGACTACGAAGGAACGGTAGAAGATATCAAAATCCGTGCAACGACGATTAGAACCTATGATGGCCGGCAAGTAGTGATTCCAAACTCAGATTTGTATACCTCGGCATTAACCGTCAATACCGCTTATAAGCAGCGCCGCTTGCAGGTAGAGGTCGGTATCGGCTATGAGGATGATATCGAAACAGCAAAAGCTGAGATTCTACAAGCTTTGGATAAAGTTGAGAGCGTATCGAAAAAAGCGACGCCAAGCGTGATTGCGACAGGGTTTGGTGGTTCATCTATGGATCTGATGGTTCGCTGGTTCATCGAGGATGGCACGCAGGCTAATAAGGTCGCTTCTATTCATCAAGTCATCGTAGAAGTCAAAAAAGCGCTGGATGCAGCCGGTATCAATATTCCTTTCCCTATACGTACAATAGATTTGAGCGATCCTTCAGTGAAATCTATTGTTGAGCAGATAAATAAGCAGCAAGATGACAATGTTAATGATGATGATAATGCCAAAAAAGCGGAGACAGAGTAATTTGCTTAGAGCGTTATTTCAAAGAGCTGCGTTAGCGTGAGATTTTTTGTCAATAAAAAACCGCCAAATCAGCAGATAAGGCGGTTTTTTGTGTCAGGTGGTTTTGACGGATGTTGCTCTGGACTTAGTCAGTTTTGACTTTAAAGTCGGTATGACATGACTTACAGCTAGCGCCTACTTTTTTAAAGGCAGGTGCAAAGTCATCGACGCTAGTGGCGCTCTGAGCGGCGTTATTCAATTCAGCGGTCACTTGTTGAAATTTCTCTGACTCAGCGACAAAGCTTGCATTATCGCTCCAAACCGCTTCGGTCGCATTACCAATGGCTTCTTGGTTTTCAAAATGTGCCCAAGGGTTTTGTGACGCTTCTGCCAAAAATGAGGTTTGGTCTTTTAAAAGCTCTGCATCAAAGGTATCTGGCGCTTTTACCATATCGCCTATAATACCCATCGCATCACCATAATCTTTCATAATATCTTGACGGGCTTTGACATCAGGGTCTAAAGGTGCGCTACAAGCAGTTAGGCCTAGAGCAGCAGACATCAAAGCGATGCCAAAGATAGATTTTATTGGGGTTTTGCGGTGAAGGGATAGCATATGCAAACTTCCTTATTTAATGGCTATTAAGTTAGGCGCATTATCTCATGCTTTGCCTAAATAGTGGCTGTTGTTAAAGGGTGATTCTCAACTAAAAAGTAGTACAAATTAAAAGTATGATAAAAGCACCCTTATTTTTTATACTTATTGCCCTAAATATATAGGGTGCAGCGATGAGTTGTGTAGAGTATTTGTGTAATTGATCCGTTATAAAGGCTCTGTAACGATAAAGGTCAGCTATAAAAGCTGACCTAAAAGTGAGTCTTCACGTATAGCGGACTATATTGCTGATTACCATATCTACTGTCAATAGCATCGCGCTATAAACTGTACCATAAGTAGTTTATAAAACACTTGTCGGTAAAAGCAGCGTTCATTGTATCGTCAAAAGCTATAAATTCAACCAATCACGCGGCTTCAAATAATAATCAGTCAGCTCAAACTCAGCCGTGCCGGGGCTTGGCTCAAAACGATAGTGCCAACTGGCAAGCGGCGGCATACTCACTAAGATAGACTCAATACGGCCGTTGCTCTGTAGGCCAAATAGCGTACCACGATCATAGACTAAGTTATACTCGACGTAACGACCGCGGCGATAGAGCTGAAATTGGCGCTGCTCATCGGTAAAGGGCGTGTCTTGACGCCGCTCAAAAATAGGTAAGATACCATCGAGATAGCCGTTGCCGACGGCTTTCATAAAGTCAAAGCATCTCTCAAAATCCCAGCCGCGACTCTCAAAGTTGACATCGTCATAGAACAGCCCGCCAATACCGCGCTGCTCATCACGATGACGCAGATGGAAGTACTCATCACACCACTGCTTAAAGTCAGGGTAGACAGTATCGCCAAAAGGCGCGCACAGATCGTGACAGACCTGATGCCAGTGTACGCAGTCAGCAAGCACCGGATAAAACGGCGTCAGATCAAAGCCGCCACCGAACCACCAAATCGGATCTTCGCCTTCGGCCTCAGCGACAAACAGACGCACATTTGCGTGGCTAGTAGGTACATTAGGGTTTTTGGGATGAACCACTAAGGAGACGCCCATCGCTTGCGCACGGCGACCAGCAATATTAGGATGGCGCGCGGTCGCTGAGGCTGGCAGATTATGCACGTGAATATGGCTGAACATCACGCCTGCTTTTTCGATAACCTCACCATCTGCCAAAATACAAGAGCGGCCGCCGCCACCTTCAGGACGCTCCCAATCATCTGGAACAAAAGTAGCAGTGCCGCCACCCTTACGCTCTTGCGCTTCTAACGCTTGACAGATATTCGCTTGTAGCTCAACTAAAAACGCTCGTACTCGCGCAATATCATCGTGAGTAGGGGTGACAGGCTCAGGGCGAGAATGACTGTTAGTGTTATCTGAATGACTCATAAAAATATCTATAGTATCTAGTGTATTTAGACGCTCAAGGTCTGTGTGTGCCAACTCAGCGCTTATTTATTAAGATGAATGGCAGTATTGAACTCTTTATCGAATAGATGCCCCATGCGATCGCGTTTGGTTGCCAAATAGTCAGCGTTAGCGTCATTGATACCAACGACTAGCGGAATGCGCTTAGCGACTTTGACACCGTTTTCGCTTAGATAAGCAACTTTATCGGGGTTGTTAGTAATGAGATGAACCTCATCCACACCGACGTGCGCAAGCATCGGCTGACACATATCATAAATGCGCGCATCTGCGGGCAAGCCTAACATTAAATTGGCATCTAAAGTATCATGGCCCTGATCTTGTAGCGCGTAAGCACGTATCTTATTGGTCAAACCGATACCGCGGCCTTCTTGGCGTAGATATAAGATAGCACCGCAGCCATTGTCTTGAATGGCCTGCATTGCGGTATTAAGCTGCGGACCACAATCGCATTTCAAAGAGCCAAAAGCATCGCCGGTTAAGCACTCAGAATGAATACGCACCAAAGGTATCGGCTGATCGTCTGCATTATCTTGCTTATTTTTCTTATCTATGGGCAAGCCTATGGTCAGCATTACATGCTCTTGACCATCTTCATTCTCAAAGACATGAATATCAAAATCGCCATGATGAGTAGGTAGGGCTGCGCTAGTAATAAATTGGTATGACATTTAGGTCCTGCAAAGGCCGATCATCGGATAATCAAATTCGTCACATTCAAGAACGGCTTTATTATCAATGAGGGTTTATAATTAAGGTTCGTTTATCTGTTTATGATGCTGTACACAAATGATAAGTAGAGATATGTCAGCACCCATAACTATTTGCTATAAGATAAACACCGACTATAAAAATACATAGGGTCTAATATTATAGAGTCTAATATTTTAATATATAGAGTCCAAAAGTGGTTGCGTCTATAGCACTATATTGTTGCTTTTATCCAAAATACTAGGGTCTGTTTAATATTTGCAAATGAGTATAGGGTAGATGCCGATTGAGCAGAAAAACACACAAAGTTCACAGACGATGCACGATGATTGAAGCGACAGATTAAAAAAAATGCTATTATGCCATACTATTTTAACAGATACAGTGACAAGTCTTTGTGCTCAGGCTACTGCATCGTCAACATTGCTTGCGATAAATGCAAAGTAATGGGGTATGCTATCAGCGCGTGGCGAGACGGTAATGAGTCTATTAGGTCAATGTCGATAGCCGCTGAGATAGCGCCTTCATCGCTTAATTATGTTTTATACCGCTCGCAGAGTCACTTGTAACATATATAATATAACAGTATGGTAAGGCGATGCCTTGTCAGCAGATTGGTAGGTATAGTACGGTTTATGCAGCAATCCCCTCATTCCTCACAGTCTTATTTATCAGCTGATTCGTCTACGTTACCAGCTTCTCATTCGACTACGCCCGTATCCGCATTGCAGCAAACTTATGTGCAGATTCCGCGTGTGCGTCCAAGCACGCCACTGCTCGATGCTATTGACTCGCCCAAAGACATTAAATCATTAAACACAGCAGAGCTGATAACCTTAGCCGATGAGCTACGGCTGTTTTTGTTGTATTCAGCTGGACAAAGCGGCGGTCATTTCGGTGCCAATCTAGGCGTCATTGAGCTGACTATCGTGCTGCACTATTTATTAGACACGCCAAGCGACCAGATTGTGTGGGATGTGGGGCATCAAGCTTATGCTCATAAAGTCCTGACTGGCCGCCGTGAGCAGCTACATAGTATTCGGTCAAAAGATGGGCTAACTGCATTTCCTGAGCGCGTAGAGTCCGTATATGACACCTTTGGCGTTGGACATTCCTCTACATCGATTTCAGCCGGTTTAGGTATGAGCTTGGCGCTGCGTTACCAAGGCCTTGAGCAGACCGTCGCTTGTGTGATTGGTGATGGGGCGATGACGGGCGGTATGGCTTTTGAGGCGATGAATGATGCCGTACAACAAGATGCTAACTTGCTGGTCGTCTTAAATGATAATGATATGTCAATCTCTTGCTCTATTGGCGGATTTTCGCGTCATTTAGCGATGCTCTGGGAGTCGGGCTATCAAGTCGATATCTCAGATGCTGGCGAGCCTATTTTATGCCACCGCCCTTATATGCAAGGCTTTGATCGCCGTAAACGCCACAAAGAGCATCGTGACGTGCCAGTGATAGAAGACAATTTATTTAAAGCGATAGGCTTTACTTATTTTGGCCCTTTTGATGGTCATAATATCCCTGAACTGGTGCGTGTGTTATCACTGGCCAAGCAAGTGTCAGGTCCAGTACTGGTGCATATCTATACCACCAAAGGCAAAGGCTTTGCGCCAGCGGAAGCGGATCCTGTGGGTTATCACGCTATTAGCAAACTGCCTGTTGAAACCAGTGCTAAGACCGATGCTACGCAAAATAATAGCACCAATAGCCAACAAACTCATAACGAAGAAAAAAGTGCTGAACAAGCGCCTATTGTTAATTGTGCCGCTACTTCTGCCTTAAAGTATTCGCAAGTTTTTGGGCAGTTTTTGTGCGATAAAGCCGCTACCGATGAGCGTCTGCTGGCTATCACGCCGGCGATGGAGGAAGGTTCAGGCATGACTGACTTTGCGCGTCAGTTCCCAGAGCGCTTTTTTGATGTGGCTATTGCAGAGCAGCATGCCGTCACTTTGGCTGCGGGTATGGCAACGCAAGACGTCAAACCGATCGTCGCTATCTATTCAACTTTTTTGCAGCGCGGCTATGATCAACTGATACACGACGTGGCACTACAAGATCTTGATGTTACCTTTGCTATCGATAGAGCTGGACTTGTCGGTGAAGATGGCGCGACTCATGCTGGAGTCTTTGATTTTGCGTTTTTACGCTGCGTACCCAACATGATAATCGCCGCGCCAAAAGACGAAAACGAGTGTTATCAGTTATTGAACACTTGTTATGAGTATAAAGGTGCCGCTGCAGTCCGTTATCCACGAGGAAATGGCATTGGTGCGGTCATCGAGCGCCCGCTGCAGCAATATAAAGTCGGGCAGGCGGTGGTAGAGTCTGTACTCGGAGATGATAATGCGCCCACTAAGCTTACGATTTTGGCTTTTGGTACTATGGTCGCGACAGCGCAAGAGGCCGCAGTCCGTATCATTGATCAAAGCCGTAGCAGCGAAGATACGCTACAAGTACAAGTAGTCAATATGCGCTGGGTCAAACCTTTAGATAGCGAGCTGATTGAGTCAATACTTGCGCAAGGAGTGACTCATATCGCAACTTTAGAGGAGCATATGCTTATGGGCGGCGCCGGCAGTGCGGTTAATGAGTATCTGCTTAATGACTCTGCCGCTTTTAGACAGCAGCGGCCTTTACTGCGCAACATTGGGATTACCGATCGGTTTATCGCTCATGGCTCGCAAGCTGAGCAGTGGGCTGATAGTGGTCTAGATGTCATGGGAGTCGTCAAGCAGCTCCAGCAGCTTTTATCATAGAGTTTTTATCTCTAAGTTTTTTTCAGTATTTTTTTTCTTCAATTTTTACATATTATTTTATCACTCAAGTAAATAGGTTATTTATGGAACCCATGGTCGTTATCGCAGCGCGTGCTGCCGAAAAAGTCGGTAAAGAGATACTATACGCGCATCAAAACCGTCACAAAGTCGAGCTAGACACTGAGTCAAAAGGGCTCGATGGTTTAGTGACTCGTATCGACCGCTATAGCGAAGAGTTAACGATTGCCACGCTCAAAGCCAGCTATCCTGACCACTCGTTTTTAGGAGAAGAGTTTGGTAGACAAGACGGCCGCGGCGAAGATGCGGACTGGTGCTGGATTATCGATCCGTTAGATGGCACTAAGAACTTTGTCCACGGTGTACCGCAGTTTTGTGTGTCTATCGCTGTGCAGTACAAAGGCGTCACTGAGCATGGCGTCGTTTACGATCCAGTACGTGATGAGATGTTTTCAGCCAGCCGCGGCAAAGGCGCGCGTTTGAACAACCGCCGCATGCAAGTCACCGATCGCAAAACTTTAGAGGGCGGTCTATTCACTACCGGTCATCCTTTAGAGCGTCATCGTAACGGCGAAGTCGTCTCTTATGCCAAACAGCACTTTGAGAGCTTACAAAAAATCTCTGAGGCGGGCGGGCAAGTACGCCGTCTAGGCTCAGCAGCGCTAGATTTGTGCTACGTAGCTGCCGGTCGTTTTGATGGCTATTTTGAGATGTCTATCAAGCCTTGGGATATCGCTGCAGGCGAGCTGATTGTCACTGAAGCTCGCGGCACAGTAGTCGATCACACTGGCGCTCATAACTCTATGACTTCAGGCTCGATCTTTGCCTGTAATGTCAAACTGTTAAAACCCCTTATGCAAACGGTCGTCCCTTGCTGGGGTGACGCGCTACAGTAGTTAACTAACATCAGTTAAACAGCGCTAGGTTTAAATAACTGATGCAAAGCGGTAAAACCAATAGTAAAGCTATTAGCAAAAAGCTGACCTCATAGAGGTCAGCTTTTTTATTGATTCAAGATAAAGCATGAGCCTCAATGACTAACGAATTGATGGCGTCAAATTAGTAGCGAACGCCTAAGCGCTTCTCTTCGCAGATATTCTCAAGCAAGCTCAGCTCCTCTTCCATAAGCAGTAAAATATCCTGTACGCGGGGTAGCAGCTTACTGCACGCGGTGATACAAAACTCAATCTTATCTAAGTAAGTCGCCAAAGTAATATTCAACGCTTGGCCATCGACCAAAATGGAGGCTGGATATAGTGCTTTTAGCGGCGCGCCATTCCAGTATAGCGGCTCTTTTGAGCCGGGTACGTTAGAGATAATCAGGTTAAACGCTTGTTTTTTGGGGAATATTCCCGTTAGAACGTTGAGACCCTCCCAAGCGTAAGCGATGGCGCTATAGTTAATAACTTGCGCCTTATTCATGCGGCGAAAGCGGCGCTTACCACTATTCATACTGTCATGAATCAATTGCATCCGCTTAATGGGGTCTTCAAGATGTGTCCCCAAATTAGCCATCAAAAAGGAGATTTGATTACCAGAGGCGCTCTCATCTTTACGTAGAGACATAGGAACAAACGCAATCAAAGGCTTGCTCGGTAGCGCCTCCATAGTGAGTAGATAGCGACGGATAGCACCGGCACAAACCGCGAGTACCACGTCGTTTTGATTGACACCAAAGGCATCGGCAATAGTATGAAAACGCTGTAAATCATAGGACTGCGCAGCGATACGACGTGAGGCTGAGATACGCTGATTGAGCACACTCATCGGCGCATCAAAGGTACCGACATAATCGGGCTTACCATTGTGTTTAAAGTTATCGATAAGTTCTGTAAATACCGGCTTGATAGTCGATAGCTGCTCTTTAATGATACGCGAAGCGGAGCGGGCAGTGGGAAGTAGGTTTTCAGCTTTTTTGCCATGACGGGTGATGAGTGACCAGATAGGTAGCGTCACCGGCTCATTAGGTGATTGTGACAAAGCCTTTTGTACCAGACGCATCGCGGCAATACCATCGACTAAAGAGTGGTGGATTTTGAAGTATAAAGCGAAACGCTCAGGCATCCCTTCAGCTTCTGGCAAAATACCTTCGATAACGTGACACTCCCATAGCGGCATCGCTCGATCTAATAGGCGGCTATGCTCTTTAGAGATGTACATGAGCAGCTCACGTACGCGGCCAGGATTAGGCAGCGCTACGTGGCGAAAATGATGCTCAACATCGAACTGATCATCTGTCTTCCAAAATAGCAAGTTTTCTAATACTTGATTAAATGGAAAGCTTGGCGGCACTTCAGAGTTTTGCAGTTGCTGGACGAGCTGATAAACAAATTCGCTATCTTTTCCTTGTTCTTCTTCTGGCAATTCAAATAAAAATAAGCCGCCCACATGCATGGGCTGCTTACGAGACTCAAGGAGTAAAAAAAGCTGATCAACGGCTGTCATTAGTCGCATGCTAAATCCTTTTATGGCAGTAGGGCAATAGAGAGATAGTATAACTAATTCAATTAGGGCGTGTTGAACATTCACAAATGCGCACTGCTGATCGCTACTAGTTAATCAAAGCTGTGTTCTAGTCTAAGTGAAAATTGCAGATAATGCTTATTGCATTGGTTAGCTGATTTTATTTAAACAGTCGCAACGACTAGGGCGATTTTAGCATCAGCCCTCACGACAACAACAGGGACAGGACTATTTTTTGCCGCTTTATTGATAAAAATAGACGCTTAGAACGACTAAACTTACCATTTTTATCTGCAAATCGCCTAAAAAATAGTCTCTGTCAGTGCCATGTTCGAATGTTCAACACGCCCTAATATTCACTAAAAATAATATAAAGCAAAGCTCAGCTGATTCTAATGACTACTGAAAGAAATAACCAGTTTGTGGCGAGCTGGCAGTCGCCACTTTGCGCATTGGCATACGCCCTGCTAAGAAGGCGGCGCGGCCAGCACGAACGGCTTGCTTCATAGCCTCAGCCATCAAGACTGGGTTTTGTGCATGAGCAATCGCTGAGTTCATCAGCACCCCATCACAGCCAAGCTCCATCGCTATAGCGGCATCGGAGGCAGTACCTACGCCTGCATCAACTAAGACTGGCACGTTGGCATTTTCAATAATTAAGCTCAGAGTGTGGCGGTTTAGCAGGCCAAGACCTGAGCCGATAAGGCTTCCTAAAGGCATAATAGCAACGCAGCCCATACTCTCTAATTCCTGAGCGACGATAGGATCATCTGAGGTGTAGACCATGACCTCAAACCCATCATCGATGAGCACTTTAGCCGCCTTTAGAGTCTCAGTGACATTAGGGTAGAGGCTTTTTTCATCACCGAGTACTTCAAGCTTGACAAGGTTGTGACCGCCTAATAGCTCACGGGCCAATTTACAAGTGCGTACCGCGCTATCGGCATCGAAACAACCAGCAGTATTGGGTAGTATGGTATATTTATCTGGCGAGATGACTTCTAGTAGATTAGGCTCATCGCTATTTTGGCCGATATTGGTGCGGCGAATAGCGACAGTGACAATCTCAGCCTCAGAGGCAGTAATTGCTTCACCTGTTTGGGTTAGATCTTTATATTTGCCCGTACCGACCAGCAGCCTCGATGAAAATGTCCGGCTACCTACGGTGAAAGTATCTAGCTGGTCTACAGTTGCAGCGCTGTGGTCGTTAGCTGTCGTTATCGCTTGTGACATATCATAAGTCCTGATAGCTTATTCATGAGGATGGTGTGAAGGATACAGATGCTGAAACAACGATTAAAAAAGAGCTATTTCAGTATTGTATTGAGCCAAATAAGTTAAACATTATCAACATAACATAGTGAATCAATAGTACAGTCTAGCTATTATCTAAGCGCTCAAAAGTAGCAAAAGTGTTATTATAACAAAATCATAGAAGCTTACTAAAAAACTTTCGACGCTATCTTTAGCGCTATAAAATAACGGTTGACGTGCTTGACGCGTAAGCTTTTTTTGATGTATCAGCTATGCTTAAGCTAATTTATTATTCCGTTTTTGGACTCTCTCGTTATTAGGTCAACATTATGATGCCACTGCCGTACAGCTTTGCTAAGCGCCATCAGTTATTGGCGATACCTGCCATCGATTCTGATATGCCGCCGACGCTGTTGCTGACTAAAGCGACGCCGTTATCGGCTATCAATGAAGCAGTGCGGTTTTTGCAGCAGCAAGGGCTACGCGCGGCGCCTGAGTATAGCAGCGTTAGTGCTGATGAGTTCGAAAAACGCATGAACGCCGCTTATGCAGGCAATACTGGTGAGTCGCAGCACATTGCCGCCGGCCTTGAGGATCACCCCGATCTCGATAGTTTGGCGGATAGTGTGCCTGAGACTGAAGACTTGATGGACAGCCAAGATGATGCGCCTATTATTCGGCTCATCAATGCGCTGTTATCTGAAGCAATCCGCTTGAATGCTTCAGATATCCATATCGAGACTTTTGAGAAGCGCTTAGTGGTGCGTTTTCGCGTTGATGGTGAGCTCAAGGAGATTATCACCCCCAAGCGGCAGCTGGCGCCCTTATTAGTCTCGCGTATTAAAGTAATGGCCAAGCTTGATATCGCTGAAAAGCGCGTACCGCAGGATGGGCGTATTAGTTTAAGACTAGCAGGACGAGAGGTGGATGTACGCGTATCGACGCTGCCCTCGAGCTTTGGTGAGCGGGTGGTGATGCGTCTGCTCGATAAGCAAGCGGGGCGTCTTAACATGACTTATTTGGGACTCGCTGATAACGATTACCATCAGCTTAAGCATTTAATTCATCGGCCGCACGGTATTATCCTAGTGACTGGCCCAACAGGTTCGGGTAAAACCACCACGCTTTATGCTGCTTTGACTGATCTTAACGATCAGACGCGCAATATCCTGACCGCCGAAGATCCGATCGAATTTCAGCTCGATGGTATCGGGCAGACGCAGGTCAATAATAAAGTTGATATGACCTTTGCCAAAAGCCTGCGCGCGATGCTACGTCAAGATCCAGATGTGGTAATGGTAGGGGAGATTCGAGATCTTGAGACCGCTGAGATTGCGGTACAAGCTTCTTTGACTGGTCACTTAGTGCTATCGACTTTGCATACTAACACGGCCATTGGTGCGGTTACGCGTCTGCAAGATATGGGCGTGGAGCCGTTTTTATTATCATCCTCACTGATCGGCGTGGTGGCGCAGCGCTTGGTGCGTACGCTATGTAGTCACTGTCATCGTTGGCAAGTTGCTGATACCGAGGAGGCTAAGCTGTTTAGCGAGATCGCTATCGACAATCAAAGCCAGATTAAGCTGCCAAAACCTGTCGGCTGTGATAAGTGCAATCAGTCCGGCTTTAAAGGACGTACCGCTATTTATGAGGTTGTGCCTATCGACGAGACCTTGCGGCGGATGATTCATAGTAATAGCGCCGAGTTTGAGCTTGAAAGCTACGCGCGCGCGCAGACGCCATCGATTCGCGCTGATGGCTTGCATAAAGTCATCGCGGGACGCACCACTTTGGAGGAGGTACTGCGAGTGACCAAAGAAAGCGCCCTGCTAGAGGACGCTTAAACTTAAATCAAGCATGAGACTGCGTTATATTATTTAGCAGCCATACATTCGATCTCAACACTTGCTCCAGCCGCTAAGTCTGCTACGCCAAAAGCAGAGCGTACTGGATAAGGCTTAGCCAGCTCGGTTTTGTAGACGTCATTAAAGTCATTAAAGTCGCCCATGTCCGTGAGCATGACCATACATTTGACCAAATCCGACTTTTGATAGCCGTACTGCAGTAGCGTGCCATTGATATTATCTAGCGCTTGCTTAGCTTCTGCTTTGACACCGCCCTCGACCAACTTACCGTCTTTAAAACCGATTTGTCCTGACATATACAACGTGTTACCGACGCGAACTGCACTTGAGAACGGATACTCACCGCCGCCGCCCAAAAAGATCGGTTTGGATTGGGTTAAGGTCGGGTTATTTGTAGTAGCCGCCTGCGCACTAAAAGCTAAGCCTAGAGCTAGTGCTGCGGTAGGTAAGGTTTTGCCAAGTTTTGCGGCAAGTGATTTATGATAAGTCATCATTATTTTATCCTTATTATTGCAGGTTTAGTTTTAGATATTCTTAGTTTTAGGCAATGCTAGCTAACGTTATCAATGATTATTGTGATTGCTCATTAATGTATTGACCAACAAATCTAATGCTAGCTTTTGAGCTAAGTATCCGTCTGTTCTTTATCTATAGAGTTTTGCTCAGCGTTATCAGTATTGTCGGAGTTATTAGTGTTATCAGTGTTATTAGCGTTATTGGTTTCTGACTCTTGCGCGGATGATTCGCGGCCTTGACGACGCGCTTCTAGCTCAGATTTAGGTATCCAAGCCCAAGTCATCTCAACGGTGATAGGGTCGCGGGTGCTTTCAGATTCTCGATCATTGATGACGCAAGGGATGACCATCTCACCTTTTGGCGTATTTAGAATCTTCAGACGCTGCTCGTCAGATAAAGTCGCGACTGCCGCGACTTGGCCTTTTTTGAGCGGGCGATAAAAATTGACCGAGTAGGATTTTATCAGTAGCATCCGATCTGTTGGCAAGTTAAGACCCAAAATAAATCCTGTGGCCGTTTCAGCCAGTAACGTCACGGCGACCGCATGGATAGAGCCGATATGGTTCTGCACGCCTTTGTCGTTTTTTAAGCTGACGATGACTTGGTTGGGCTCAACAGTTTCGTAATAAACGCCAGTCGTTCCAACATAAGGCACCACTTTACCAAAGGCTTTGGATAAAATCGTAGAGCGCGCGCCACTAGGCAGATATTTAGTGACTGATAATAGCTTGGAGAATTGATTATTCACAGGCTTTAAGGTACTGGTTGGTGCGTTGGTTTGCTCTTCTTTGTCCGTGACCGTATTGATAGCTTCGGCGACCTTTTCAGGCAACTGACTGGGAACCTTTTCGGTGACTTTTTTGGTTAATTTACGGGGTAAGTTATTGAATAATCCTGACATATAATATTCCTAGGGTGACACCATTTAAAAGTCATATTGCAATGAGAGATAAGCGGCATATGATAGCATTGAGCGACTTATCGTTTTGTCTATTAGCATAAACTACCACGCCCTCAAAATACAGTAATATACAGTGACCTTATGAGATCTATGAGCCCCACCGAAACTTTATCTGCTAACCAAAACCCCGTCAACGTCATCTATAGCGGCGTTGCTGGTACGGGCAAAACGTATCGACTGCTACAAATCGCTAAGCAGTACAGCGACTGTTTGCCTACCATTGACCACCAGATGTGGCTAACGCAGCTGGTCAGTGAATTGAGCTGGCGCGAAGTGGTCTGCCTAATTTTATTAGACAAAAAAACGCGGCAAAAAGACTTAGTGAAAGTACCAGAAATCGTGGCGCATGAGTTTTTTGTTACCAAAGCGGCGCAAAATGAGCGCCTAAAAAACCTTAATAACACGGTTTGGTCGGTACTGCAGACGCATAGTCCAGTCGGTTCACAAACGGTCAACTATGATAAGCGCGCCAGCCAAGCTTATTTTGATAAAGATGAGAGCGGCGCTTGGTATCTATTAGCCGATAGTCTGACACTGCTAGAGGACTTACAGCAGCAGCTAACAGAGTATCGTCAAGCTAAGCAAACTAGCAGCGCTCAACCCATACGTAACGAGCGTTTTAGTATGGTGAGCTTTCATCAGGCTTATGGTTATGAGGAGTTTGTTGAAGGCATTCGTCCGGTGCTCGGCGCTCATCGCTCAGGACAAGTCAGCTACGAGGTGCAAGACGGCGCGTTCTTACAGCTGTGTCAGCGCGCAGCTCATGATCCTGAGCAGCGTTACGCTATGCTGATTGATGAGATCAATCGCGCCAATGTCGCTCGTGTGTTCGGCGAGCTGTTAAGTTTGATTGAACCGGACAAACGTGTGGGCATGCCCAATGCCATGTCTGTGACGCTTGCGTATTCTGGGCGCTCCTTTAGCGTTCCGGCCAATGTCGATATCTATGCCACAATGAATACCCAAGACCATTCGTTAGCTCCGCTCGATATGGCACTACGCCGACGTTTTCGCTTTATTGATTGTCCGCCGCAGCCTGAACTGCTCGCGACGATTTGCGTTGATAGGAAGGCGGTTGATTTAGGGCAGTTATTGGCTGGAATCAACAGCCGAATCACGCAGACGCTTGGACAAGAAGCCCAGTTAGGTCATGCGTTTTTATTCACCGTTAATACGCTAGCGCAGCTGCAAGCGGCGCTAGTAGAGCAGATCATTCCGCAATTAGTGCAAGCTACTGGCGGACAGCTAAAGATGCTACAGTTTTTATTTTGTGATGAGGGGCAGCCTTTGGCCGCGCAGTTTATTCAAGATGCGCAGATGAGTAGTCAGCACGCAGTGGCTCAGGATGCAAAGGCTTATAATGATACAGCTGCTCATTCACATGTTTTGGCGTCTAACGGTATTTTTGCCTCATCCAATATGGGCCATAGCGGTTATGTTATCAATGCTGACTTGCTAGCTGGTACGGGTAAGTTTGTTCAAGCGGCAGCATATCAGCGCTTATATTGAAGCTACATGGCAATCCTATTTAAAGAATAAACGATGGTATTTAAAACAAACACAGATGGCGCGGCACAAGTCGTGATGAGCGTGCACGAGCATCAACGCTTAACTGTGCATGATTTTACTCATGCCAGTGACTTTAACTGGCTGATGGCGCAAGAGCTGCCAGTATTTAGTATTAAGCGTCAGCGTGGTCAATGGCAGCTTAAAGTCGGCCATTATATAGGCGTTATCCTGCTGCCCAGTCATATTACTTTGGAGATACTACCAAAAACGCTCGCTCATACCGTTGGCGAGAAGTCCAAAAATTCGCATTTTGAGAGCGCAAATTTTGAGCACGCGCATTTTGACAATATAGTACAAACTCGCCAGTGGGTTGAGCAGATGCTAAGTACTTTAATTAATGCCAACGATGATCAGCTACCAGCGCTCAAAAACTTCGGTCAAGCTAGCGCCAATTTGACGCCGCTACCGGTAGCAGGTGTTCCTATATCGCAGTGGCTACTAGAGCAGTTTTTGCAGCTACTTAGCCGTCATCAGCCAAGTCAGCACTATCAAACGACGGTTGAGAACCAAGCGTCTTTGCAAGGCAAACTGCGTATCAAAGAGCAGCTACGAGACAATAGCCATCAGCCGCATAAGTTTGTCAGCGAAGTCAGTACGCTCAGCACGCAAATGCTTAGTAATCGGCTGATCAAAAGCGCCTTGCAGCTTGTTGAGCCCCTCTTGACAGCTCCGCTACTGCCCAAATACTGGCTAGCGTGGCGCAGTATCATGGCTCTTAGTCCGCACGAGTATCAGCAGCTCGACTCACTATATATCAGTGCCAAGCAGCAGCTCAGCCAGCAACCCGTTGGTAGGCAGCAACGTCAAGCATCTCAGCAGCTGCTAGCTTTTGCTTATTGGCTACTTAAGACTCAAGCGGCAACGATGCCTACGGGTAATATTATCAGCAGTCATCAAAAAAGTGGTCACCAGTCAGACCTTAGTCATTCAGCACCAATACGCCTGTGTCTATTACTCAACATGAACCTAGCCTTCGAGCAGTGGGCGAGCCTAAGGATCGCTAACCATTTCGCTCAACGCCAAGATCATTATCTGCCTCTTTATCAAGCTCAGCACGTCTGGCTCAAAGATCATTTAGGACAAGCGCAGCTGTCTATGCGTCCTGATTTATTGATTTATCGGCAGGCATCAGAGCAGGGCGGCGCTAGCCGTAGTAATGAAAGGGGCGCTACCTGTTATTGTAGCCATGTCATAGATATTAAATGGAAGCTGTTAGCTAAAGCGGGTGACATCAGCGCAAGTGATGCTTATCAGCTCAGTAGTTACGCGCAGGCCTATCAAGCCGAGCAAGTCTGGCTGGTCTATCCTGTAACTGATGGCCGCTCGCGGCCGATCGCGCTCCATCGTCAGCGGGACGCACGTTTTGGCCCTGCTACTAACGCAGATAACAGCACGGCAAACCGCGCTCAAAACAGCACTTGTAGCACTAAGCCTACAGAGGGAGCCCTTTGGCTCATGCCATTTAATGTCTTGACGGGTCAGATACTAGAGCCTGTATACAGCGGTGAAGATAGTAAAGAGCGGTTTGGATAAAACGCTCAACAGATCCTGATTTTGTCTCTAAAGTGGTGCCAAATAAAATTTTTTAAAAATAGGTGTTGACAGTATCGTGTTTACCCCTTAATATGTGCACCTCGATAGCGAGGAACACGACGTAATTAAAAGCGCAGTTCATCTGATAGCTAATAATTATTTAATCGTTTACGTTATTGAGACAATAGAGAATTTCGGAGTGTGGCGCAGTTTGGTAGCGCATCTGGTTTGGGACCAGAGGGTCGTAGGTTCGAATCCTATCACTCCGACCATCTATTTTAAGAGCCTTACAGGCTTTTTTTTATGTATAATGGTTTAGTTGCTGATGTTTAGATAACAGCTTAGCCAAATAGATAAAGAGCCCTTAAGAGCGCCTGTAGCTCAGCTGGATAGAGCATCTCCCTTCTAAGGAGGTGGTCGCAGGTTCGAATCCTGCCAGGCGCGCCATTTAGCCTGCAAACCTTGCCTTCCTTGGCAGTAGTTATGGCGGTTGTAGCTCAGTTGGTAGAGCCCCGGGTTGTGATCTCGGTTGTCGTGGGTTCGAGTCCCATCAGTCGCCCCATATTTTTTTATATATTTCCTTCTTACTACTTTTAGTAGACCTTATCGCGCACTACTGTGCCGCTGACAAAGCCTAATGCTGTCTTTTCTTTAGCTCAAACTTCCAAATGTTTAAACCCTAAATCGTATAAAATCTATTAACGTTTGCCTTGTTGGGCATTTTTTTGCGTCTGGATTTTGTATTTTTGCGCTTTTTAGCTGCTCGCTAAACACTTGCAATTATATTTAGACTTTTATCACGGCTTTTATGTGTTTTGTAGAAGCCAAAAATAATGGTATTGTCTAAGTATAAGATGTGTTTAGCGTATGTATATTCTTATTTAGAGTCCAAGTTGAACGATTTGACTTGTTTGCTAATAGATATGTGGTTTATTTTGCTACCGCTGACTAATTAGTCATTGGATTGTTGAAGGAAAAATCGATGGATACCCTAAGCGTGTTATTACAAAACGTGAATTTGTTTGACACCAAATATCATCGCATCAATGGCGCTGGTAACTGGTCTTATGCAATCGATAAAAAAGATACCATCTTGTTTTATTTAGTCCTCTCTGGCGGATTTTGTCTGGATGTTGGTAGCGAAGTACGCCAAGCTCACGCTGGTGATATTATTATGATATCTAATGCGGCTCAGCATATTAGCTATGCTCTAAACTATCATGGTAATGAAGCAAAATCTTTGGATGCTAGATTGGTCAATGAGGCAGATAGTATTATCGAGCTTAATCCAGTTGGTGATAACGGTGACAACAATGTGTCTTTGATTTTAATCGAGTGCCAATATGATAAAGAGATGACTCGGCCTTTATTATCGGTGCTGCCCTCGATTTTACCTGAGCTTAGTGATGCCTCAGATGCTCGGTTTGGGGTGTTAGATATCGAGGTCAAACTACTCACTTTAGAGTCTGAAAAAGAGCGCATGGGTAAGATGGCCGTTATTAATCACTGGGCCGGTATTATGATGATTGAGTGTCTGCGCACTTATATAGAGAGCTTGCCTGAGACCACCGATAATTGGCTAAGAGCGCTAAAAGACCCCTATTTAGCTAAAGCGATAGCCGCTATGCATTATGAGCCCAATGAAAACTGGACGATTCATAAGCTTGCTGAAGTGGCCGGCATGTCGCGCTCGAGTTTCGCGCAGCGCTTTAAAGAGGTGGTCGGTATGCCGCCTTTGACTTACTTAATTGACTATCGTCTACGCTTAGCATCACGCTACTTACGCTTACAGCAAAACAGTATTAGCCGTATCAGTGAGCTGGTCGGTTATGCTTCAGACTCCACATTTAGCCAAGCTTTCAAACGCGTTTATGGCATGTCACCTAAAGCCTATCGCCAGCAGTATCAAAGAAGGATAGCGGTGTAATTCAAGCAAATCTTGATGTTTTAGTGACGCAATGTCATGATGCTCTAACATTATAAATTTAGTCATCTAAACCTGATAAGCTCTAGGATTAACTTTATAATCTTAGGGTTTTTTTTGGTTCATAGGTCGCCCTAAAGACAACCAATACTTAGGTGCAACCTAGCGCTACTGACATAAATTCCTTTAGCGTAATGTCCTATGCTACGAGTAGCGCTGTTGTCTTACGATATATAAACAGCGCGCTATCGCTGTTAGGGCAGCTGACAATGGCAGTGGGTTCAGGTACTATAGACAGTGACTCGTTTTAGAGTATCAATCCCAAAACGATATTGCCGAAACGATATTTATTTTTGTTAGCGAAGATATGTTATGACCCAACCGAATTCTGAGCAACACTTTGTCACACTTGTACCTGCCGCTCATGATAGTAGTGACCACGCTATAAGTAATGACAAGGCTACAACGAGTGCTATAACGAGTGATGAGCAGACAAACAAAGGTAGCGCGTATCGCAAGTCATCATCCTCTACGGCAGCGCCTAATAAGGCTGAGCTAGTACAGCGATTTTTAGTTCCGGTAGCTATAGATCAAAGCGTTGCCGCGCCTGATACACAAGGCAGTGTGGCAGAGCAGCGCCTAGCACTTTACCGTGACCAACATGAGCGTACGCGCCTGCTTTATCTGGCTCCGGCGAACGTGCGTCCCACTTATTTAGTACAAACCCTAAAGACGCAGTTCGCTGAATATCAGCAGTTTACGCTCGCCAAGCAACTCGATAAGCGCGGTTTGCTTGAGGTGGAGTCTATAGAGCGTCTTTGGCAACAGCTACATGTGGTTGATGATATTATCGCTGATATCGTCAGCAACATGCCTGCGCAGCAGCCAGCAGGTTGGCAGCTCACCGCGCAAGACGGACACAATCCGCTGCGCCTGCCTACTGTTGGCAAACTCAAACATGGCAAGCCTATCGTTGATCAAGCTAGCCTAAACAGCTATGTTTTAGGTCATTTCGGTGTCAGTAGCTTTACCTATGATCGTGGCTATTATATCGGACATGTCATTGGTTATTTATTCAGCTGCTATTTTTGCGCGCACCTATCGATAAGCTATGGGGTCGCTCCGCTTGGCGAGCAAGTGGTTGAGGGCTATGAATATGCCAGTCTCGAGACGCCTTACATGGTACGTTTGCTACAAGGTCTAGACGGCTACTGCAAAAAGCGCGTTTATCAATTGGCAGTGATTTGTGCACGTTTAAGCGTTTATGCTAGCGACAAACGCATCGAAAAAATGCTGATTGCTGAGGTCAATGACTTCGATAAAAAGCTACAACAGCAGCACTTAGAGGTATTATTGCTACAAGGAATGATGCCTGAGAGCCAAGATTCGACGCCTTTGTTCTAGCCGTTCATCTTTTTCATTGCTCTCATTCTTAACCGAGACTCTAGCGCTTTAGTAGGTTTAAAAGCGAAAGCCGCTTTATAAGCTGCATCTTTAAAGCTGTTTGGTTTGCGCTATTATCGTGCTACTTCTCCCTTATTCGCTCATTTAGGATCCTTGCTGTTATGGCCGCTTATCATTACAAAGCTTTTGATGACCAAGGAGCGATGCAAAAAGGCCTGTTAGAAGGTGATTCTGCACGGCAAATACGTCAGCAGCTGCGTGATAAGCACTGGACGCCGGTAGAGGTCAGCGCGGTCAATGACAGACAAGATAAACACAAAAACCGCTATAAAAAACCGTCTGCTTATGAGCTTGCGCTACTCACGCGTCAGCTGTCGGTGCTACTAGCAGCCGGTATTCCGCTAGAAGAAACACTAGCGGCCGTCGCCAAACAATCGCCTAAAACCCATATCAAGTCCTTAATGCTTGCAGTGCGCTCGCATGTGTTAGAAGGCTTGAGCCTTGCCCGTGCTTTGCAGCAAGCGGCCAGCTTTCCGCCGCTATATATCGCCACCATCGCTGCCGGCGAAAAATCCGGTCATCTAGATCTTATCCTCAATCAGCTCGCCGACTACACCGAAAACCGCTTTGCACTTCAAAAGAAGATTCAAGGCGCTATGGTCTATCCCATTATATTGATGGTCATGGCAGCGGCGGTCATCATGGGGCTGATGAGCTTTGTGGTGCCCAAAATTGTCAAAGTGTTTGAGCAATCCGAGCAAGCGCTGCCTTGGATTACGCAAGTAGTGCTGACGCTCTCCAATATCATTACCGACTGGTGGTGGCTGATATTACTTGTCTTAGTGGCAGCTGGGTTTGTCCTGTACCGCTTCGCGCAGACGCAGGCGGGTAAGCTGGCTATCGATAGTTTGGTGCTCAACTTACCGATACTGGCAAGACTATCTAAGGGCCTGAATGCCGCCCGTTTTGCAAGCACCCTTGCAATATTGGTACGCTCTGGCGTGCCTTTGATTGAGGCGCTGCACATCGGCGCGGCGGTGGCGACGAACTTGCATATCCAGCAGACTATTATGACTGCCGCCGACCGAGTCACTGAAGGCGCAAGTCTCTCAAGTCAGCTTGAGCGCTCCTCATACTTTCCGCCAATGATGGTACAGATGATTAAGAGCGGGGAGAACTCAGGCGAGCTTGAAAATATGCTGAGCCGCGCCGCCAACATGCAAGAAGCGGAAGCCACAAATTTTATCAGCACTTTATTATCGCTACTTGAGCCGCTGATGCTGGTGTTTATGGGCATTATCGTAATGATCATCGTTATGGCAGTGATGCTACCTATCGTCAATATGAATGACTTGGCAGGATAGGCTAGCTTTCTTAAGTTTTGCGCACTGTTGTATATTGTTGACTGACACCTATTTGCGCTTATCCCCGCCAGCACATTAGGCTATAGTAGCGAGCATCTATCATGCAATATAAAGCAAAAGGCGTTTTAAAGCGCCTAATGAAGCATCCAAAGTGTCGTCTGTCTGCTGACGCTGGTGGAAAAATAGTAGCTCATAGTCTATAGTGATTAGGGCGTGTTGAACATTCACAAATGCGCACTGCTGATAGCTACTAGTTAATCAAAGCTGTGTTCTAGTCGTCGTTAAAATTGCAGATAATGCTTATTGCATTGGCTAGCTGATTTTATTTAAACAGTCGCAACGACTAGGGCGATTTTAGCATCAGCCCTCACGACAACAACAGGGACAGGACTATTTTTTGCCGCTTTATTGATAAAAATAGACGCTTAGAACGACTAAACTTACCATTTTTATCTGCAAATCGCCTAAAAAATAGTCTCTGTCAGTGCCATGGTCGAATGTTCAACACGCCCTAAATTTTACAGCCCTTTATTACTGACTTTTATTATTAACCCAGTACGGATGCAAGCGATGACTAAGATGAATCAAGCGCAAATGATTAGCATAAAAGCACAACAGCATCAGCGCCACCTGACAAAAACAAGCTCACAAACCGGCTTTACCTTGATTGAGATTATGGTGGTTATCGTGATTTTGGCAATTTTGGCAGGCTTAGTGGTACCTAGAGTGGTAGGACAAAGTGACAAAGCACGAGTCAAAACCACGGAGACGGCGCTTGCGACCGTATCGAACGCGCTAGATATGTACAAAGTGGACAACGCGCGCTATCCGACGTCTGGACAAGGCTTAGATGCGCTAATCACGCCGCCAAGCGACGCCAAAAACTATCCAGAAGGCGGTTATATTAAGGGCGGCTATCCAACGGATGGTTGGGATAATGAGCTCCAATATGCCTCGCCTGGTAGCGAAGGGCGTCAGTATGATCTGTTCTCGTTAGGCGCTGATGGTCAGCAGGGCGGTGAAGGGCTAGACGCGGATATTTACGCACAAATATAGTTATTTACTGTCCATGGCTTCGATTAGCTTTTGGCCATACAGCTCTAGCCTATAAACACTCAATATCAATCAATAAGTCATTATTGGTTGATATTTTTTATACGCAGCTATCATGAGTGACCATAATGGTAAAATATAGTAATATATAAATTTATATTATAATAATTTTAATTATGTTTTGCGCCGCGTTGTTTTCATCAATTTTCAATCACCATATGTAGGGTGTGCACACATCAAATTTAAGATTACAACGCAATATTTATCACCGAACACCGATAGTATTCAGAACTGCTATTAGAGGTCATTGTCTATGTCTATCAAAACGCTTTTGTCAGCGTCAGCTATTATTAATAAAACTCACGTCAATAAAATGTGCTCAAAAGCACCTCGTGTATGGGTCATTACTGTAGCCGCTAGTTTATCAGTGACCGGACTGTCAATGAGTGCGCAGGCTGCTGGTCTAAGCGATCTGTTTAGCAGCAGTAGCAGTAAGTCATCGAAGTTTTTGCCAGTGGATAAAGCCTTTGACGTGTTGACGAGCAGCAAAGCGACGAGTAAAGGCACGCGCTTAGCGATAACCTTTGATATCACGCCGGGCCATTACGTCTATAAAAGCCAGCTCAAAGTGCGCTTTCCTAAAGGCATTAGCGCCACGCCTTTTACCTACAGTCAAAAGCCGGTGACTATCGATGATCCTACCTTTGGTAAAGTGCCGGTATTTAAACAAAGAACGGTTGTCGCGACCACCACTTTAGCCACCAAAAATGGTAAAGACGCCAAAAACGCCCCAATCCTTATCGATTGGCAAGGCTGCGCTAGCGCAGGACTATGCTATCCACCAGAAAAAGCAACCACTAAAATCAATATTCCGGCGACTCGTTAATAGTCTTTATCAGTGCCTTGCTTGTGCAATATCAGTAATAAAAAGGTAGTCCTTTATGTCTATAAAGACGTCAATGAATCATCCTGCACCGACAAAAAAAGCCCGCTCAGCTGCCGCTTATCTACTGGCATTAGGGTTATCTAGTAGCTCGCTAGTAACCGGCGTGGCCGTCACAGGGTTGATGGCTGTTTCTACTACCTCGCAAGCAACATCTCTTAGCGATTTATTTGGTAATAGTAGCGATAAATCCCCAAAGTTTTTGTCTGTAGAAGAGGCCTTTCAAGTCACGAGCAGCACTCAGCCTGTTGCTAAAGGCACACAGCTTTCTATAAATTTTGATATCACTCCAGAGCATTATGTCTATAAAGATCAGCTCAAGCTTGACTTGCCGGCTGGGGTAAGCGCCAGTGCGTTCAAGTTCAGCCAAAAACCCGTTTCTATCGATGATCCGACTTATGGGCAAGTGCCCGTGTTTGACCAAGCCAATGTGGTGGCTAGCACGACGCTGACAACGACCAACGGCAAAAGCATAAGCGGCGGCGAGGTGACGATAGGTTGGCAAGGCTGCGCCAAAGCGGGTCTGTGTTATCCGCCAGAAAAAATCAAAACCACAGTGTCTATTAATGCTGATGCTGATGCTGATACTAGTGGGGACAGTAAAGGCAGTAATACGGCTACAATAGCAGCCACGAGCACTCAATCAGCCATGTCGTCTGCGCCAGCCACTGACGAAGCTATCGACTATGATGATTTAGATGGCGATGCGATTGATTACGATACTTTAGATAGTGGCACTTTAGATAGTGGTACTTTAAATAGTGACATGACCGCGACTGGCACAGTCTCTGGCGGCGATAGCAGTATCGACGGCGAAGAGAGCACCAACCTTGCCAGTGACGGCACGACAACGAGTAGCCAGACTCACAATACTAGCAATACTAGCAATAACGGCATGATTAACGGCTTAGGTAACGAAGATCCGTTTGGGCTGGCAACGCATCCTTGGCTGGCTTTATTACTGTTATTCGTAGCAGGGTTAGGGTTAGCGCTGACGCCTTGCGTATTACCGATGCTGCCGATAGTGGCCAATATTGTCGCCCGTCAAGAGAACCCAACCGTCAAAAGGGGCGTTATTTTAACCACAAGCTATGCGCTAGGCGTTTCTATTGCTTACGGCCTGCTTGGCGCGGTGATTGCGATATTTGGCGAGTCGCTTGGCATCATTGGCTGGCTACAAAACCCTATTATCTTGATTAGCTTTGCCATTGTTTTTGTACTGCTGGCGCTGTATATGCTTGGCGTCTTTACAATTCGTTTGCCCCATGCTATGAGTAACAAGCTACAGAAATTAAGCCAAGCCGGCGACAGCAAGCTTGGTAGTACTAGTGGTAGCTTAGTCGCTGGGTTTTTATCCGCTTTAGTCGTCTCGCCTTGTGTGTCTGCGCCTTTGTTTGGCGCACTGTTGGCGGTTTCTACTATTGGCAGTCCGCTACTCGGTTTTATCGCTTTATTTATGCTCGGTTTTGGTCTCTCTGCGCCGCTGATCTTAATTGGCGCGACGCAAGGCAAGATCATGCCCAAAGCTGGCGCGTGGATGGACTGGGTCAAGCAAGGCTTTGCGCTGTTATTATTCGCCGTGGCACTGCTAATGATTGAGCGGGTCTTTATCTCGCCGGTGATGCTTCTGGTTTGGGCATTATGGTTTATGGTGGTCGCGACTTGGGCGTGGAGCTGGGCCGGGAGGGCGCGTATGCTGACGCAAGCGCTAGGCTTAGTCGTCGGTATTTGGGCGACGATGCTGATTATCGGTACCGCCTTAGGCAATGAGGATAGCTTACATCCGCTAGCGTCACTAACAGCAGCGCCAACGATGGTGTCATCAGTAGGACAAAATAGCGAGCAAGCCGCAGGAGCTCAAGCGACAGATGAGCATGTCACCACATTAGCAGAACTAGATACCATTATCGCTGCGAACCCTAAAGTCATCGTCGATGTCACTGCTGAGTGGTGTATCGAGTGCCGTATTATGGAAAAAAACTTATTTCATAATCGCCCCGCGCAGATGCAGGACTGGCAATTGGTCAGACTCGATATCACTGAAACCACAGCGGACTCAAAAGCCATCTTAGCACGCTATCAGCTGTTTGGACCGCCTTCGCTGCTATATTATGTCGACGGAGAGCTGGTCAATAAGCAAGTCGGTGAGATCGGACGCCAACAGTTCGAACAGACTTTGACGGCTTTGAATAATTGATATCAGATTCAATCGTCTAAACGAGCGCGATACTTAACTTTTAGGTTGGATATAGCGCTTTTTTATGACTAGAAAAAAATTAGCGCTGTTAAGTCTTCTTAAATGCACAATGCGTAATATTAAGTAGGGATAATGCTAGTATAATGCGCATAATTTTATTACAATAACGCAACAATATTTGATGGCTAATGCTATTGCCTTATTTTACATAGATAAAGCAGTAATAGTGTCTAAGAGCAGGCGATGACTTGTCTTTTATATCACTGACTATCACCGCTATAGTCGATTCAATCTAAAAAGTATGATGTGTTACTCAGATCACTCTTGTGCAGCGTCGAAAGTGAGCCGCGCGATAGAGAGACTGATACCAGTAATATGCCAAAACTTTTGACCCTTTTTACTTTGAATTCAATATAGTCTCTACTTATTTGTGCTGTCCTCAGCAGATAATATGCCGGCATCTTTGCCCCTCATGACCAAGGATTACTATGTTTGCTCAGGTTATTACCCGATATCAAGCTCAGCTTCAGCCGACTTTCAATACTGCATTAAAGACGCCTTTGAATGTGGCTATAGGTGTCGCTTTAAGTTGCACCGCTTTGCAAGCCCAAGCCGCTAGCGAGGCGTCAGTCTACAATGAGATACCAGTAGCTGGGGCTAACGTAGAGTATTTAGGCGATGACGCTATTGAACCGAGCCAAATGCCTAGCGATGCTTTTATTGCGCAGCAAGCTCAGCTGTTTCTTGAATGTACCGAGGTTCAGACGAGCGCGGCACGTTTGGCTTGTTTTGATAAAGTAGCAGAGCAAGGCAAAACGCCTAGCTATACCATGAGTAAGCAGCCTGTAGATCTCGCCAAAACCTTTAAAACGACGATCTCCGGTAACCCGCAAGTGATACTCGCGCAAGACGACTTAGACGAGGCTGACGACACCTTAGACACGGAACAAGAGCAGACTAATACAAGTTTAAGTGCAGTAGGGCTGACAAAAAGAGAAGCAAAAGTATTAGAAGAGGTGGGAGTCACCCAAGAGCAGATAGAGAGATATTCGCCGCTAAGCTTAGCGTATGACTTAGATCAAAACAGCGAGCGCGGCACTTGGACGGTCAGACCGTATCGGCCAACTTATGTACTACCGCTATTTTATACCTTTGATCCTAATCTTAGCCCAACCCCTAGTAATCCAGATGAACCCGGTGAAACATTTACCTCTAATGACGTTCGCAACACTGAGCTAAAGTTTCAGTTATCGCTAAAGACAAAGGTTGGTGAGGATCTATTTGATACCAGTGCTGACTTATGGTTTGGTTATACTCAAGAGTCGCATTGGCAGGTCTATAACGAAGATAACTCAAGACCGTTTCGCGCGACGGACTATCAGCCAGAGATATTTTTGACTCAGCCAGTAGCTGCTGACTTACCTTTTGGCGGACGTTTGCGTATGCTAGGGGCGGGCGCGATTCACCACTCAAACGGTCAAGACGACCCTTTATCACGCTCATGGAACCGCGCTTATCTACTAGCCGGAGCGGAGTGGGGCAAGCTCTCAGTAGTACCGCGTCTGTGGGCTCGCATCAACAATGAAGATGAGAGTAGCGAAGATAACCCAGATATCGAAGATTACATGGGCTACGGCGATATCAAGTTCTTGTATGATCTACCTGATCAACAAAGCCTCAGTGGTACGCTGCGCTATAACCCAAGCACCAATAAAGGCGCGGCACAAATCGACTATATTTATCCCTTGTCCGAAAACGTCAACGGCTATGTGCAGCTATTCCAAGGGTACGGCGAGTCTATCATTGATTATAACCACGAAAACACCGCTATCGGCTTCGGTATAGTGCTCAACGACTGGAAAGGCTTTTAGGATAACTATTAGGAGTCTAGCCCTTGCGCCGCCCTGCACCTTACCAGTTTGGATTGTGGCTGGCAGAGTATGTCAATATACGCTGCCAGCTCTGCGGCTGTTACCGCAAAGCGCTCTATACTAATCCTGCAGACTCTACTTCTTCAGCTCTATCCGCCAGCCGCTTATCCGGCTTACTGTCCACTGCTAATAAAAGCCTGCTTTGTCAGCGCTGTCAGCGCAGTATCGCTTGGCTACCTGCGCCATTTTATGTCGATATTGCCGCGTCCGTCAGCTTACCGATTCAGGCGGCCAGCTACTACGATTATCCAATTCGTGAAGCTATTCGCGCCTTTAAGCATAGCGAGGATATGACTCGCCTACCTCTGCTGGTACATATGCTGCGGCAACTGCCTAGGCCGAAAGGCTGTCATGCGGGCAACAGTGTCATCATCCCTATGTCCACGACCGATGACCGCTTACGTAAACGAGGTTTCGATCCGGTCACTATCCTCTCAATCCATCTCGCCAAACACTGGCAAATCCCCTTATGGCATGGGGTAGAGCGCATGGACGATACGGTTAGCCAGCAAGGCCTCACCCGAAGCGAGCGCCTAACCAATCTAAATGATGCTTTTGTACTGACTGAGACCCCGCCAGTCAAACGCTTACTGCTATTCGATGATGTCGCAACCACAGGGGCAAGTTTACAAGCATTAGCGCGTGCCTTCTTACCAGACCAGCCTTATCTAACCCCTCTAGAAGCTACTAGAACAGCTCATGGTAGTATGAATTACGCTACTGATAGCGCCAGCCAGACTGCTGATGTTAAGACTAATAAGTACCATATTTCAGCGTACGCTCTGGCACACGGTAGTCAAAACCAATAATTCTTACAGACTGTATATCCACTGTTATAGCAAAGATGACTAGAGTCTTGACGTTTTTAGTGTTATTTTTGTATATAATCAACCTCAATTGTTTTTGTATTATTTAAATGTGTAAAGGTATTCAGGCCGTATTGTCAGTAGCTAATAGCTTAGATAAACGGAACAAATATTGCATCTTGATAAGATATGACTGTTTTTATAACAGAATAAAAACAATAGCATTTCGCGAATTATTGCTAGTCAACTTAGCGCTAACTATAAGGTTTTAGGATTTGGATGTGACCACTGCTTTATCTAATTCGTCTTATAACAATAATCATTCGGCAGGGTTTACCCTGATTGAGCTGATGGTAACGATTGCGGTGCTTGCTATTATTGTCGGTATCGCGGCGCCGAGTATTAGTACGCAACTGGCCAATCAGCGCGTAAAGGCAACGGCGAATACGTTGGCTAATGCGTTAAAGGAGGCAAAGGCTGAGAGTCTTATTCGTCGTCAGGAGATTGAAGTCTCTATCGATGATGACGACTATAAAATCGAGATTGAAGATAATAGCTCAACTAGCATCGCAAGCTATACTTATAATACTAAGAGTGTTATAGATGGTGATGACGTAGAGTTTAAACCTAACAAAACTGCCGATGAAGAGACGCTGACTATCTGCGATAGCAATACCAATGCAAGTCCACGACTAGTCAAAGTGAGTAAGCTTGGACAGGTTAGCGTTTCTATAGGAGGAAGCTGCTCATGATGCATCGTCAGCGAGGCGTGGGTTTGGTCGAAGTATTAGTCGCTGTTTTACTATTATCTGTGGCAGTATTGGGTTTTAGCGCCCTACAACTACAAGCAGTCAGTGCTACTGATGAAAGTCTCATACGTACCCAAACGTTGAGTGTTATTCGTGGATTAGCAGAAAATATGCGCGCTAACTCAGAAGAAATCGATACTTATGAAGAAACGATTAATGATAGCGCTGCAACAAAAGTAACTTGTACAGATGGGCAGTGTACAGCGGAGCAAATCGCTATCAACGAATCAGTAATAATAACTAAAAAGCTAAAAGAGTATGACGTAGATATAAGTATGGTTACCTGTCCAGGTACAGAGGATTTTTCAGAGGTAAAATGCGTGGTAGCCGCTTGGAGCGATACCGTAGCTGAATTAGACGATACTGATACCAAAGCCTGTGCTGATGAAGATGGCATATATAAAAATGGTAGCAGCTGCATCATTATAGAGACATACTGATGAGACATAATATAACGTATTCAAGATACCAAAGCGGCTTTACGCTTATCGAGCTGATGATATCGTTGGTGTTAGGTCTGCTGATATCAGCGGCTGTTATACAAGTATTTGTCACCAGTCAGCGTGTCGATCGTATCCAAACAGCAGGCTCCGAGATTCAAGACTCTGCGGTATTTGGTCTACAGGCTATCGAACAACAGATAAGACTTGCTAATTTGGGTAATAATGGCGTTCCTCTTAATGATAAGACTGTTTCGGGCGGAGTAGTACTTACAAAGAGTAAAAACCCAAATGCTAATGTTAATTTAATTATTAAAAAAAACTTAAATAAAGGATATCTAACACGTAGTGATGGTCTAACAGGTGGAAATGGTGCAAACAACCGCTGGAATAAAAAGTTGACTAACACTGATGTTAAGAGCGATCAGTTGACTATTCAATATCGCAACACTACAGGTCAAGTTATACAGGACTGCGAAGGCGAAGATATTCAAGTCGATGATAGAGTTATTACCCGCTACTTTGTAAGGCAAGATAGTAATAAAACCGGTAAAAGTAGGAAAAATCTCAATCTCAATTGCGACGCTGGGCGAATCGCAGCTGACGGTACTTTGATAAATTTTCCTGATGCGGGTGAAACGGTCATTCAAAATATAGACCAATTCAATATTCGTCTAGGTGTCAAGCAAGAAGTTCCTACAGCAGGAGGAGGTAGTAGCTATGAGTATCGAGATATGACAGTCAAACAATACATGGATCTCACTACTGATAAGCCTTTTATTACTAATATTAAGCTGGCCATATTGGCTAGAAGTACGGCTAATAGCCCAGTAGATAGTAACAACAAGTTTGACATATTTGGTGTAGAGCAAACTCTAAAACCGCAAACGGACGCGCCAAACTATTTACGTAGAGTCTATACTACTAATACGCTATTACGTAATGCTAGAATCGTAAACATTATTAGAAGTTAGCAGCTAATATAGAAAAGTAGATTTATCTAGTTTCTTTTAGTGGCAGTGGCACAACTTCTTTGATCAATCCATCAGATCAAGCTTATCTTGACTGAAAAAGGTAATAGTTAGCTATGAATAGCAACCGCTCGCGCAATTATCCTTCACTAGCTTCCGCCCAGCGCGGTGCGGTATTGATTGTGGTCTTATTATTTTTAACCTTAATTATATTAGTCGGTGTGATTGCGGTACGTAATAGTAGTACCGATCTTAAGCTAGCTACTAGCGATCAGATAAATACGGTACTACTGCAGTCCTCAGATAGTGTCAATAACAAGATCGAGATGTCGGTAAACGGCTTGCCCTCTAGTGAGCAATACAAGCAGATAATGGGGATTACCGGTATTTTTGGCTACTATTTTTTGGGTGATAATGATGATGATCTGATTGATTTTTGCTATCGACCCCGTTCCGCCTTTTTCAATATTGATAACGCAGTTATACGCCGTGGTGGTGGCAAGATAGTCAATAATACTACTGGGTATTGTGACTCCACTCAGGCTGATGATTATACGAGCAGTCGTAACACTACCATGACGCAAGTTATGATCAAAAACGTGAGCTCTACTGCTAATAGTGGGCCTTTTGAGCAGATGAGCCTAGGCTCGGACTCTGAAGAAAAAACTTCAAAAATGTATACCTTTGATATTTACTCGACCTCAGTATTACCTGCCTATGGTAATGCCAAAAATGAGAAAGTAAAAGAGTGCTTTGCAAAAGATGCCTCGGATGACGTAGATGGCGTGGCAAAATGTATGAGCGACAATAACATACCTAATAAAATGCTGGTAGAGCAGGTCGATGTGGCCAATATAGAAAGTAGCGATTACTGTACTTATTTCGGTAATAGTACCAAAACAGGTAGCTCAAATGCCTTGTGTAGAAACAGCTAAGTCACGCACAGCTGATACTAGAGCTATTACACAAATGCTGTCACGCTTATGGTAGCTATGATTAAGAGATAATATTATGAAACTCAAACCTATCAATCGTTTTCAAGCGTCCGTAGCTAAAGCTATTGCATCTGATGCTCAAAATACCAGTAAACCTTGGTGGTGTGTCTCTAGTCTGAGTGCTGCGGTATTGGGTATGGTTTGTATGACTATGTCGCAAGCGGCAGTCAATCAAGATGGCGTAGTCAGCCAAATTGGCGATTTGAGTATCTATCAGCCGGCCGCGACTGCACGTACTAATTTGATGATGATGATTGATACTTCAGGTTCTATGGGGATTAGCTCATTGGTACTACCAAAGGTAAACCCCTTCGGTAGTCCAGGTGATGTAGATGTCCCCTTGTGTGATCGTTTCCCAGTCGCAGAGTATAATAACTCTAGAAACGCGGCTTATGATATTTTTGAATGGGCTTACAATCTTACCGATAAAAATCCAGCTAACGAGACTTTCAATAAGACCTCTATAAAAAAGAGCGTCACGATTGGTTCTGAAACGATTGATTATTATGTGCGCGGCTGTACGAAGGAGGTTGGGCAGGGAGCGAATGCCAAAACGGTTACAGAACTAGATCGACTGTCACGTTTAAAAGATGCCTTACTGCCTTTATTAGCTAGTGATCAGATCAGCGATACTGTATATATGGGACTTGGACACTTTTCATCAAAGGCAGAGCCTAACACAGGTAAGCCCATTACTATTGGTAATGCATCTAACGTATTAGTAGATGGTCACTCAGGGCGTATACTAGTGCCTGCAGCCCCCTTGACGACAGCCCAGCGCCAGAAAATAGCAAAAGCCTTGGCAGGCTTTCAGTCACTTGATACCACCACGGATGAAGATGGTAGCGAAAACCCTAATCTCAAGCTCTCTAGCGATAGCTATCCAAATGTCACGAAGTCCTCAAGTGGCACACCTACTGCCCATGCTTATGCCGAAGCAGGAGCGTATATGATGGGTACTGGGACAGGCGTAGATAATAGTATATCCAACATCTCGAATGTTGGCGTTATTTACGATGGCTATATGGTCAAGCAGAAATCGGTCAACGACGATGAGCAGGTATACTTTGTTTGTGTTGAGTTAGGTACTACAACAACCTCAGCAATCGGAGCGGTAGTAGAACAGTGCGTGAACAATTGGCCAGGACGCAGCGGCAACAACATTGCTCAGGGTACTGTCAATAACGGTATTTATTACCCTAATGGTTCTGGCGGATGGGCAAAAGTGACTAACCAAGCTGATTTTAAAACGAAAATAAAAAGTTTAACTGGTAAAGATGTCTCTATAAATAACTTATGGGACACTTACAAGGCTTTACCTGTCGGCTGGCGTTATGGCGGTTGGTTAAAAGTAGATCAAGAGCCGCTAGATATCGAGCCTATTGTTGGTACAGTATGGGGCTATGGAGAGGGAATACGAGGTTTAGTGTCCTATCGAACCAGCCCGTTTTCTATAATTCCTGGTACACAAAATATGATAGGAGGCTTGAGATACTCAGCAGCAGACACTAAAAACCCTAGTGGCACAGCTTATATTCAAGGGAGTAGCACAGAGACCTGTGATAGTAATGG
Organism: Psychrobacter sp. Ps3; assembly: GCF_022129275.1. Lineage (NCBI taxonomy): Bacteria > Pseudomonadati > Pseudomonadota > Gammaproteobacteria > Moraxellales > Moraxellaceae > Psychrobacter > Psychrobacter sp. Ps3. Next base: position 68,310 of record NZ_JADQAL010000002.1, on the reverse strand, counting down.
TATTTACTTCTTAACCGATGGCGCGCCAAACTCGACTAAGCCTGAAATGGCGCGTACGATTATGAACCGATCATTAACTAATTCTTATGGAATAAGTGGTGTACCAACTGGATTGGTCTCACCAAAATTACAATCCAATCTGTTCGTTGGTGAAACAGGCGGTTGGGAATATATTGGCGAGTATGCCAAAAAACTATATGACAAAGACGAAAACCCATCTGGGGCCAGTATTAGAACAGCGGTAGCAGGCTTTGGTTCATCATTTGCAGGTATCCCTAAAAATAGTGATGATACTTATAATTGTGATGCGGCCACTAACTTAGATGCCAAAAACGCTTGTAAATGGGGTGGGCCAGATTATGGTAACGGTGGTTTCTTTTATGCACAAAGCTCTGAGGATATTGCCAATAGCGTGCAAAAGTTCATCACTGACTTAAATCAGATTATTAATACCACTCCAGCAGGTACGATTACTGTGCCTGAAGATCCATATAGAACCAGTACCACTTTGCCTTATGCTTATCTGCCAATGATTGAGCCTAAGATAGGCGATACTTTTAAGGTATGGCCGGGCAATCTTAAAAAGTACGAAACTAAGAACGGCACCTTATATGGTAAGAATAACCATCGTCTCTACAGCGATATAAAAGGCACTCTTAATGATAGTGCAGCGGATCAGTGGCAGCAGTCTAGCCCTATACTAGGGAATGCTTCAGTCACTAACGGCGGGTTTTATTCTCGTCTGCGCGCTCCTACTCTCAGCGCAGTAGCTAGTACGCGCAATGTATTTATTGAAAACTACAAAGTTTTAGATAACACAACCATACCTAGCGGCGTAGTCAAAGTAGGTGTCGATAGTACAGGTACTCCGATAGGCTTCCCAAAAATCAACGATAGTGTTTATCGCTCTGGCGGCTTGTCGTTATTAGAGTCCAAGCGCATTATGTTAAAGTTTTTAGGTTACGACGTTGATTACTTATTTGATTATAGAGATAGTGACGGTACGGTTACCTATATAGACGAGATGAAAATGCAAAACTACCTTCCAACTGACACTATTCGTCAGGTCGGCGGTGTGGTTCATTCAAAACCCACTTTAGTCTCTTATAGTGCAGAGGTAGATGAAGCCGGTAACATTACTGCGGACAACCGTGAGGACTATCTATTATTTGGCTCAATGGATGGAGCGCTGCATCTGGTGGATGCTGAGACTGGTGAGGAGCAGTGGGCGCTAGTGCTACATGAGATGTTCCGTAAGCAGCCCAAAGCGTTAATCAAAGGTGCGATGGGAGAGTTAAGTTTTGGGGTCGACGCTCCTTGGTTAGTGAGTGCAAAATATCGTTATCAGTCAACCACGACTGATGGTACCAAGACTCGCAAAGTATCATTATATAAGCCTGATAGTAGCAATGCAGAAGACGTTACTAACACCAGCAACTTCTTGCCTATGGCGGCCTACGGCGGCTTTCGTATGGGCGCTGATGGACTATACGGCTTAGATTTAGAGGATAAAGATAAGCCTAAGATATTATTTAGTATTACTGCTGATACTACTAATGCTACGCCTGTGCTACACCAGAATAATAACGGTACGTTACAGACCACAGTGAATAGTAATTATAGCAATGTAGGTCAAATCTGGAATCGGGTTACTACCGCACGCATAGGTGCTGGCACGGCCAATGGCAAAGCCAAAGATGTGATCATCTTCGGTGGCGGCTATGATATGGCTTATGAAGATCCACAGTTTGTACCTACCACTGCTGCTAGAGGAAGCTCACTATACATCGCTGATGCCAAGACAGGCGAGCATATATGGTCGTGGGACAACCCGTATAATCATAGTATCGTCGCAGGTGTCACCCCACTTGATCGTAATAACGATGGTCTATTTGATCACTTATACTTTGCTGACTTAGGCGGAAATGTGTTCCGTGCTGACTTTATCAATAGTAAGACAGAAACTTATAGCAATGTACGAGTAGTAAGAGTGCTAGAAGCCTCTAGTAGCAACGCTGCAAAGCAGATGCCTTACCGCTTCTACGATCGTCCCGTCGTAAGCTTCTATAGAGATGCTCAGAGCAAGATATTCGCACTAGTGAACCTCGCTTCAGGGGATCGTAGCTCACCTTTAGCCAAGCGTCGTGACGTTAATAGTACTAATAACTCCAAAGCCAACCGGATTTACGGGATAATCGACAGAGATATAGCGCTGCCCGATTTATTGACCGTAGCCACATCAACTCTTAACGTTAGGGATATGGACGATGATGACTTGGTGGAACTTGGCGGCGATAAACTAGTGACAAATGCGAGTACGGGTCTGCGTGCTGCTAAAGAAAACTTAATCGCCGAGATGGTCAATAAGACCAAAAATGGCTGGTACTATCCACTAACCCGATTCGCAGGACATGAGAACGTCTCCCACCTAAAGGCCGTGGGCGATTACCGTGTTATCAATAGCTTCTTATACACGTCCATCTATGATCCCAATATATCGTATAACGATGGCAATGTCTGTGAGGCCCAAACGCTCGGTGGTTCAGAAACTCAGCTATACTGTCTCCCCTATGGTGTCTGTATGGATGAGACTTCTATGACTGGTACCGGTGGTTTCTTGCCAGCGGGTAAGGGAATTCAGGAGCTAGCGCTAGGAGCCGTAAATTCAGAGAACTTAGATACCACAACGCTGTTAGGTATCCGTACTTTGAGCGAGCGTATGGATGATCCGCGGTTAGGCTATGGAAGTGACCCAAACAAAGATCCTATTAAGTTTATTACCGATCCTGATAATCCTAACCCTTATGGCAACGCGACTACAACCGATGGTGATGGGATTATGGCCAGTATTTTGTTTAAGCCCAGATTTGAGCTGACCCCGACGCAGTGGTTTGAGAGTAACTAATGCTTATCTCTACAGCTAAGTCCAGTCGTAGCGCTAGCTCAGGCTTTACCCTTATTGAGCTGATGGTGGTGGTAGTGATCATCGCTATATTAGCGGCTATCGCCATTCCAAGCTATCGCCGCTACGTCATCATCAATGCCGAGCGTGATGTACAAGCCAAAATGCTACAGCTGCAGCTACAGTTAGATCGTTGGCGCGCGTCAGCTTTGACCTATAAAGGCTTCAGGCCACAGAAAATAACTAGCGCTAGCGGTAGCAATACGAAAACGTACGCTTATGATGACACTGCAAACAAAACCATCTATGTACCAAGTGGCGCGACAGCCAGTAATTACCGCTATAAGATTATGCTAGTCGATGGCACTACGCCTACCAACTCGCTTATCGTAGCGGCAGGGGTGGACAATGCGACGGGTAGGGCGTGGAAGATGCTAGCTGAGCCTAATTCTAATGGTATTACTAAAAATGCTCATAATATGCTATTGACTAGCACTGGGACGCGCTGTCAGACGACTAGCAGCATCGCGATTACCGCGACAGACTGTGGTACAGGTACGAAGGAGTGGTAATGCTAGCTTTAAAGACATCCATGCAGCCCACTAAGCAAGTAGGCTTTACCTTGATAGAGCTAATGATCGTCGTCGCCGTCATCGCGGTACTGGCATCTATTGCCTATCCCAGCTATCAGAGCTATGTCATTAAGTCCAAACGCGCTGATATGATGAGCGAGATGCACAATATCGCCTCTGAGATTGAGGCGCGTAAACTAGCCCAAGGCAGCTATAGTGCAATAAGTGCAGCGGTAACCAGTGAGTTTGATGAGAAGGGTTATCCAACTCAAGGGGAGGCATTATATGAGGTGAGTGTTACGCCAGATCCTTTGACGGCTAAATGGCAAATCACTGCTGAAACTATTGATAATACACAAGTAGACGGTGATGGTGACCTTAGCCTCAACTACCAAGGCATTAAATGTCGAATGATCAATAGTGTCAACACTTGCGGTAGCGGCGATGAGTGGAACTAAATGCCATTAATTGGCAATGATGATATAAATTTTGTCAGTCGCTATAAATAATTGACAAAAAACGTCAGCTAAAGTTACGCTTTGTTATGTTAAGTTACTGAACTGACAATAATTAGCAGGTTGACAGTAACAATATGTTAACGCTACACTAACAGGCGGTCGAATTACTGTTATAAACGGTAAAAAATAGGGGTAAAACCCGTAAGCTCTTATTAATTCCGTCATTTTTTAGTTTTGGCATATTATGTGCAACTACTCAAATAAGGCGTAATAGCTAATTTTAATCTGCAAATCAAAGATAAGTCGTACTATAACTGACTATCTCTATACCACCCTAAGGAGTTCTTATGAACACTGCACAAAAAGGTTTTACCCTAATCGAACTAATGATCGTGGTTGTTATCATCGGTATCTTGGCGGCGATTGCTATTCCTCAGTATGGTAACTATAGTTCACGTACTCGTGCTGCTGCTGCTGCTGCTGAGTTAGCTTCTGTTAAAGCAGCGGTAAATGAGTGCATCGCTATTACTGGTAAAATTACAGGTTGTAATGATGGTACAAATGGTATTCCAGCCACAGATACCACAGCCGGCTTTACAATTACTAAAAACGTTACTTCACAACCAACTGTAGCAGACGGTGTTATTACTGCAAATACTGGTGCAACAAGCACTACAGGTGATGCTTTAACCTATGTCAACACACCTACGATGGGTGCAGATTCTGCGAACATGACTTGGACCAATAGTGGTACATCATGTAACTCTACTCGTGGCTTTAAGCCTGGTACTGGTGATTGTACTGCTGATTATACTGCTGGTGGTAGTGAATAATCAAGCGTAGGCTGGACTTTTAGCAAGCGTAGGCTGGGCTTTTAGCCCAGCTTATATCATGCTAAATTAATAAAATACATAAAACTATCAAGCTCTAGGAAATCTCATTTAATACTAAAAAAACCAAACGTGCTGTTTGGTTTTTTTTGTTTAAAATAAGCTTAAACTCAATTGGCACAGTCTCTGCATCGTGGTCTATAAAACAATAATTGACTACAACGCCATGAAATCTATTCAATCGTCTAACCAAAACGATTGCCAAGCGATAACGTTAAGTATTCAGTCCGGCTTTACCTTAATAGAAATAATGATCGTAGTGGCTATTATTGGGATATTAGCATCGATTGCCATTCCTAGTTATCAGTCAAATGTTAGCAAGGCGCGGAGTCATGCTTGCTTATCAGAAGCAAAAAGCTATAGTAACAATGTTCTATACACCCTTAATGACCAAGATGATAGCACCGTACCGATTGCACCGACTTTAGGCGCTTGCCAATCAATCACCGATGCGACTGGATGGACATTAGAAACTCAGCAACAGATAATCGCTGTCGCTAAATCGCCTTCTAGCGCTCGTATCGAGTGTGATATTCCTAATGGTTCGCCTTGTCGAATAATACCTTAATTAAATTCTTTCTATTAAACCAAACAACCACTTCCCAAACACGCCCAACCTCCAATAGTGTAAAATCACCGCATCTAAAGAATAACGATGACTTATTTTATGCAAAAAAAGGTGTTAGGCGTTTGTCTCACTATCGCGCTACTCGAGGGCTTTGCCGGTTTAGGGATTGAGATATATGCCATTCGTATCTCCGCCACTTATATCGGCTCGTCCATCTCGATTACTGGCGTTATCCTCGCGATGGTACTCATTGCCATTGCCGTGGGTTACTGGTATGGCGGTCGTCTCTCGCAAGGCATTCACACTCCAAGACAAGCGCTCCTCAAGGCCGGACACGTTTTATCCTTATCGGCTATCTGTCACGCGATCGCTTGTATTATCCAATTGCCACTTCTTGCCGCTATGACCGCCAGTGTCGATAGCCCGATTATCGCCGCTATCGGTGTCGGGCTATTATTCGGGGTAGGGCTAGCGTTTGGCTCGACCGCTATTCCGCTAATTACTCAGTTTTTATCTTTAAAGTATGAAAATCATGACGGCGTTGATGCTGGCAAGAACGCTGGGATGATGGTGGCGATTACCACCGTCGGTAGCGTGCTCGGCTCGACGCTGACGCCGATATTGTTGCTGCCTTATATTGGCCTGATGAGTAGCCTCGCGTTATTTATCGCCGCTTTAGCCATTAGCGCTTATTTATGTACGCGCTTAGCAGTGCAAGTTGCGAGTGATGAGCCGCTAAGTTTATCGACCCATCGCATCAATTATAGCCTTGCTATCGCTGCAGTCGCGGTGACTTTTATTTTTATATTCTTGAACAAAGTCGATACTGGCTATCAAACGGCAACAAACGCTTGGTTTATTAAGCAAACCGTCATCGATAAGCAATTAGCGGTGACTATTACCGATAAACCCGGACAGACGACCAGTAGCTGCTGGCTCTATCTCGCCAAAAAAAACTGCCACTGGTACGGCAAGATCACTGTCGAGGCCATTGATGACATCAAACCTGAGACTTTAGTATTCCTTGGCGGGGCAGGGATGGGCACGCCTAGCGAAGTGGCGCACCACAACCCGGATATGGCGCTGACGGTTATCGACATTGATAAGGGGTTACCCGACATTGTAGAAGCGCACTTCTTAAAAGCACCAATCGCGCCCAATATTAAGTTCATCGGTGATGATGCGCGTGGCTATTTAACCCGTCATCGTGACGCCAGCTATGACTTTATGCTGATTGATGCCTTTCAAGGGCGTCATGTGGCAGGGAACTTGTACACTATTGAAGCACTACGCCAGTTTCAGGACAACAGTAGCTATATTATGGCCAATATGATCGGCAAGGCCAACGCAGAGCATGGCTATAGCCAAACGCTATTTAACAACTGGCATGAGGTATTCGGTGATGACGCTTATATCCTCACTAAGACGACAACGAATCCGAATAATAGCGAGGCGATACAGAACATCATGCTTTGCAATTTTCAATGTCCGGGTAGCGTCAAGCTTACGCAAGTGGCGTTCTTTAACCCCTCGCAAGCGCTACACACCGATGATGTGCCGAGGTTGGATCGGTATTATTATCGGGCGATGTAGATACCGCTCAATTAAATGGCTTACGGCATAAAAAAAGACCGCAGCAAAAGCTACGGCCTAATGTATAAAGATTTTGTTTATAGCGACATCACTTTTCTAAATACTGAATCTTACCTTCGACGCCATCCCACTTTTCGGCTTCTGGCATGGCTGGCTTCATCTCAGTGATATTTGGCCACTTTTGAGCAAGCTCGGCATTGAGCTCAATAAATATCTCTTGTCCTTTTGGCACTTCGTCTTCTGAGAAGATGGCATTGGCCGGACATTCAGGCTCACAAAGGGCACAGTCGATACACTCGTCTGGGTCAATGACTAAGAAGTTCGGTCCTTCATAGAAGCAGTCCACTGGGCAGACTTCTACACAGTCCGTATGCTTACAAAGGATGCAGTTATCTGCAACGATAAAGGTCATAGAGGGCTACCTGTTATTGGTTTGACGAAATGCTAAATAGCAAAAATAACGCATATTTTAGCGCTTTTATAGTGTTTTCACAAACCCCTTTAACGACTAATGAGTTGCTTGAGGGAGTAGAGCATATCATGCGCTTGCTTGGGCGTTAGACTATCAGGATCGATACTGTCTAATTCACTCTGTAGCGTAAACCACTGATTTTGCTGCTGATTATCTATTGTATTAGTAGACTGTCTATGGGGGCTATTGGCACTACTGTCTGCAAGGGTCTCATAAGGCTGCTGACGTTCTTCGATAATGGCATGAGTTAAGTCAGTTTTGTCATCAGTATGCGCGCCTTTGCTGTTATCAGCAGCGCTAGTAGTAGCAGTGAGCGTATCGAGCAGATAGCGTTTTGCATCAGCGAGCACTGCCTTAGGAATACCGGCCATTTTTGCCACATGTAAACCGAAGCTAGAGCTAGCCGCGCCGTCTTTGATTTTATGCAGCAGTAATAATTGACCATCGACTTCGCTGGCCGCGACATGGACGTTACGAATACCTTTGTTCTGCGCTGCCAACTGGGTCAGCTCAAAGTAATGGGTGGCAAATAACGTCAAGCAGCCAATCTCGAGCAGTTTGTTAACGCAAGCGTGGGCGATTGCGAGGCCATCGGTGGTTGCGGTACCGCGTCCGACTTCATCCATTAGTACTAGCGATTTATTGGTCGCTTGGTTTAGGATATTCGCCGTTTCTATCATCTCGACCATAAAGGTGGATTTGCCACCGGCAAGATCGTCTGCCGAGCCGATACGGGTAAAAATACGATCGATATCACCGATATGGGCACTTTGCGCCGGGACAAAACTGCCACAGTGCGCGAGCAGTACAATCAGCGCAGTTTGGCGCATATAAGTGGATTTGCCGCCCATATTAGGGCCAGTGATGAGCAGTAAACGCTCAGGATGCTCGCTTGCACCTAGCTGGCAGTCGTTAGCGACGAAATGGTTGGGAGCAGAGTGAGCGTTGGACTTGGCATGATTCACCCTTTGTAGTACTGACTCGACGACGACGTGGCGTCCTGCGCGGATATCGATACGGGTTTGGCTATGGGCTTGAGAGTCGCTATCTTTACTCATCACCGGACGCTGCCAGTCATAAGTTATGGCCAGATCGGCCCAGTTAGCGAGCACATCGAGCTGTGCAATAGCGGCGCTCAGTTGCTGTAGCTCCGCTAGATGTTCGCTCAGCTCGCTAAGTAGCTGCTGATACAGCTGCTTTTCACGGGCTAGCGCTAAAGTCTGCGCGCTTAAGTATTCAGTCTCAAGCTCCTTTAGCGCTTCGGTGATAAAGCGCTCAGCGTTCTTTAGCGTTTGCCGGCGGATGAAATGGGCGGGTGCCAGCTTTGCTTGCATCTTTGGTAGCTCAAAATAAAAGCCGCTGACCTTGTTGAAGCCGACTTTTAGACTCGGCAAATTATGCTGTTGCCGCGCTTCATCTGCCATATTATCGAGGGTGGCTTGGACATTATCATGCAAGTGCGTCAGCCGATCGAATTCTTCATCGAAGCCCGCAGCTAGCATCCCGCCATCGCGGATATGCGCTGGCGGCTCTGTAATGATAGCGCGCTCAATGCGCTGCGCGACTTGCTGTACGGCAGGTAAGTGGTCAGGCAACTGCTGCATGAGCATCGGCAGCAAACCGCTTTGCTCAGCCTTGATACCAGAGGCAGTTAATAAACGCGCGAGCTGTAGACTACTGGCGATACCGTCAGCGAGTTTACGCAAGTCACGCGGTTTGGCGCTCATCAGACCAATACGGCTACTGATGCGCTCGATATCGCCGATGGTATTTAGAGTATCGCGCACCTCACTGATGAGCGGCTGACTGGCTGTATGGTTGGCCGCTAATAACTGCTCTATAGCGGCTAAGCGCAAATTGATACGCGTATGCTGACGTAGCGGCCGCTTCATCTGTTGCACCAGCAGGCGCTTACCCATCGGCGTTTGACACTGATTGAGCACTGATATCAAGGACGTGCCATTACTACTGACTGGGGTGAACAGCTCAAGGTTTTGCTGACTACCTCCATCAATGATCAGATAATCGTCGCTGTGCTCAATGATGAGCTGATTGACCTGCGGAATTTGACGCTGCTGGGTTTGCCGCGCGTAGTGAATGAGCGCCGCGCAGCTGGTTTGTGCAAGCGGCGAGCTGCTAATACCTAAACCATCAAGGCGCTGCACTTGAAACTGCTCGCAGAGGGTAGCGCCAGCATGGTCCGGATGAAAATCGTTGGCCGCGACTTCGATAATAGGGCAGTCCAGCTCACTGCGTAGCCAAGCGAGCCACTGCTCATCGACGCCTTCACTAATGATACATTCACTGGGCGCAAACCGCGCTAGTACGGTAAGCATTTGCGTTTGGAGCTGGGCGCTAGCCGCATCGTAATCGGCTAAGCGCTCTACCGTTAGCGTCTGCGTGGTCAGTGTACCGGCAGCTAAGTCGAGCTGACTGATCGCAGCTTGTAGCGGTTGTTTACTGCTTTTAGTCTTTGATGGTTCTACAAAATCTGCCTGAATATCGATGGCGACGACGGTTGGCGTAGAGCCAGCGCTAATCAGCGCATCATCGGTGATGGTGCCTGCGGTTAAGGTCTTGACTACCTCGCGGCGCATGATGCCGCTAGCAGGCGTGGTTGCGGCATTCTTTTTTTGTTTATCGGCGAGCACTAGCGTATTATGATTGGCGGATTCATCGATTTGCTCGCAAACCACCACCGTCTCTCCCGCTGCAATCAGCCGCGCCATATAGCTATCGGCGGCATGAAACGGCACGCCGGCCATAGCGATGTTATTACCGGCCTTATCATTACCGCGGCGGGTCAAAGTGATGTCTAATATCTGCGCGGCGCGTTTGGCATCATCAAAGAACAGCTCATAAAAATCGCCCATACGGTATAGTAACAAAGCGTTTGGGTAGCTGGCTTTCATGGTCAGATACTGCACCATCATCGGCGTGTGATGCGCTAAGTCAAAGACGCTATCGCCAATGGTTAATAGGGTATCTGAATTAGAATCTGAATTAGAGTTTGAATTAGATAAGGAGCTGACGGGCTTAACAGGCATGCATAATCTCTTATAAAGCTTTTATAGCGAAAGTTGAGGGGATAAAACCTCGGCGCTAGAGCGAAAAATAGTGTCTATTTTAACACGAGAGCGGGCGCTTCATGGCAGCGAATATCTAGTCGATGTCCCTTGTATTCATCAGCACCATAACCATATATAATGGCGACAGACTGAGTTGAGTAATGAAAAGTTAAGTAATAAAAAATTAAGTAATAAAAAGTTGGGTAATAATAAAGCGTTGGGCTACATCTGGGCTTACGCGCTTTAATTATTGAATATTTCCATAGGTTAATAAATTATGTTATCAAAGATTGTAGGCAGTGTGGTTGGCACCAAAAATGACCGTGAGCTCAAGCGTATGCGCAAAGTGGTCGCTAAAATTAACGCCCAAGAGGCTGGCGTGCAAGCCCTGTCTGATGAGCAACTGCAGCAAAAAACGGCGGAGTTTAAGGCTAGGCATAAAAACGGCGAGAGCCTAGATGCGCTATTGCCAGAAGCGTTTGCTGTCTGCCGTGAAGCCTCACTGCGTGTCACCGGCATGCGTCATTATGACGTGCAGCTGATCGGTGGTATTACCTTGCACGAAGGTAAAATCGCTGAGATGAAGACCGGTGAAGGTAAAACTTTGATGGCAACCCTCGCCATGTACCTAAACGCCATCAGCGATAAAGGCGTGCACTTAGTCACCGTCAACGACTATCTAGCCGCGCGTGATGCCGACTTAAACCGGCCGTTATTTAGCTTTTTGGGTCTAAAAGTAGGCGTGATCTACTCGCAGCAGCCCGCGCAAGATAAGGTCGATGCTTATCAAGCGGACATAACCTATGGTACCAACAACGAATACGGCTTTGATTATCTCCGCGATAACATGGTCTTTAGCCTTGCAGAGAAAAAACAGCGTCCGCTGAATTTTTGTATTATTGATGAGATTGACTCCATCTTGATCGATGAGGCACGTACGCCGCTGATTATCTCAGGGCAAGCGGAAGATTCATCACGCATGTATGCGCTGATTAACACCATTATCCCGCTGCTTAAACGCTCAAAAGATGAAGAAGCCAATAAAGAGAACGAAGACGAAGACTTCTGGATCGATGAAAAGAATCGCCAGATTGAGATTAGCGAAAAAGGCTACGAGAAGATTGAGCGCTTCTTAGTCAAAGTTGGCGAGCTTGGTGAAAACGAGAGTCTTTATAGCCCAAGCCGTCTACCGCTGCTGGCACACGTACAAGCTGCCATTCGTGCTCATCATGTCTTTGTCAAAAACGTCCACTATATCGTTAATGATGGTGAAGTCATCATCGTCGATGAAAACACCGGCCGGACAATGCCGGGCCGCCGCTGGTCAGAGGGTCTGCACCAAGCCGTCGAGGCCAAAGAAGGCGTCGAGATTCAGGCGGAGAACCAGACGCTTGCGACCACTACTTTCCAGAACTTTTTCCGTCTGTATGACAAGCTATCTGGTATGACTGGTACTGCCGACACTGAAGCGGCAGAATTTAAATCCACTTATGATCTAGACGTTATTGTCATCCCAACGCACAAGCCGATTGCCCGTATCGATATGGACGATCAGATCTATCTGACCAAATTAGGCAAGTATCAAGGCATCATCCGCGAGATTAAAGAGATTCAGGCCAAAGGTGCGCCAGTGCTCGTCGGTACTGCAACGATTGAAGCGAGCGAGGAGTTATCGTATTTACTCGATCAAGAAGGCGTCAAGCATAATGTCCTAAACGCCAAGCAGCACGAGCGCGAAGCCGATATCATTGCGCAGGCAGGTAGCCCAAAATCCGTCACTATCGCGACCAATATGGCAGGCCGTGGTACTGATATTATCCTAGGCGGTAACTGGGAGTCGTTTATCGCAGATCCAGAAGCAGTAAGTCCGGATGAGATGCAGCGGCTCAAAGCCCAATGGCAAGAAAAGCATGATCAGGTCGTCGCCGCAGGGGGTCTACATATTATCGGCTCAGAGCGTCACGAATCACGCCGTATCGATAATCAGCTGCGTGGCCGTGCCGGTCGTCAAGGTGATCCTGGTATGTCACGTTTCTTCTTGTCTTTAGAAGATGATCTGATGCGTATCTTCGCAGGCGACCGCGTGGTCAACATGATGAAGGCAATGGGCCTCAAAGAAGATGAAGCTATCGAGCATAAGATGGTTTCTAAGTCTATTGAAAACGCGCAGGGTAAAGTTGAGAGCCGCGATTTTGATGCTCGTAAAAACCTACTTAAGTACGATGATGTCGCCAATGAGCAGCGTAAAGTTATCTACAGTCAGCGCGATGATTTGCTTGCGGATATGGACTTGTTAGAAGCTATCGAGGCGATGCATTACGATGTCTATAACGCAATGATTGACCAATTTATACCGCCAGGCTCTATCGATGATCAGTGGAATATCGATGGGCTAGAAGATGAGCTAGAGGACGAGTTCAAGCTCTACATGCCAATCAACGATTGGCTAGATGAAGATCGTCGTCTCGATGAAGAGGGTCTACGTGCCAAGATTATCCAGACGGCGTTAGAGCATTATCGAGGTCGCCGTGAGCAAATGGGCGAAAAAGAAGCCGCGCAGCTCGAGCGTCACTTTATGCTGCAAAGCCTAGATAAGCACTGGAAAGAGCACTTGACTCAGATGGATCAGCTGCGTAAAGGGATTCATCTGCGCGGTTATGCGCAAAAAAACCCCGAGCAAGAGTATAAGCGCGAATCCTTTGAGCTGTTCCAAATGATGCTTGGCGCGATTAAGTCAGAAACGGTACAAGACTTATCTCGCGTACACATTCCTACTAAAGAAGAGATCGAAGCGTTAGAAGCGCAGCAACGTGCGGATGCTGAGCGTATGCAAATGCAGTTTGAACACAAAGACGCAAGCGGCCTTGCCGGTAATGAGCAACAAGCGGCTGCTCATAACCCTAATCAAAGCCAAAATCAACGCCAAAGCCAAGGTCAAACGCAAACCGCACGCGCCAATCTAGCCGGCGCTGCAGCGGCGGGCGCTGCTAATGGCGCAGAGGGTAACCCTTACGCCAATATGAATATCAGCCGTAACGCGCCTTGTCCTTGTGGCTCTGGCCTTAAGTACAAGCAGTGTCATGGCAAGATCTAAGCAAAGCTGCGCTTAAGGTTATTTATAGCTGTTATAAACCCTTATCTATCTTGGATGAGGGTTTTTTTATAGCGGTGAGTTCACCTAATAAGTTGCTAAATCGACTTTAAAACCCAGTGAACTATTTGCTAATATAAAGCAAAGAGCTAGTGACAGTTATGCTTGGTTTGTATTTGAAGCGCAATGCTGCTCGTTTACAAATCCGATATAGGCGCAGAGACAGTGACAAGCTATAGTATTGAACGTCAAAGGTATTGAACATCAAAGGTATTGAACGTCAAGTTATAATAACTGATTAGCCTTACAAGTTAATATGGTCAGTTTATAGCACATATATTTAGGAGATAGGCATGAGCCTAGGATTATCAAAATCGTTACGAGCGTCTGCAATGATGACCGGAGTATTCGCTTGCGTCATTAGCCTCAGCGCTTGCCAACAAGAGCCTGAAACTGAACCCAGCTTAGAAGAAGACATTGCCGCTGAGCAAGCCGTGCCGATGTCAGCAGAACCTGCTGAGCCTAATGATACCGTCGTCGCACCTGATGCTACGCTCAATGAAGTACAAGACGATACGGTCGCTGAAGTGAACACTGGAATCACCCAAATCACTTATTTATGTGCGCCTGAGCTAAAAGTCGACGTCACTTATAAAGACGAGAGCAACGAAGCGGTGCTAAGTACAGATAAAGGGACGGTTACGGTTAATAAAACCAATGAAGGTACGAACCCAGAAGTCTACGAAGGCACCACGGCAATTGATGGTAGTGCAGGCTTCACCCAGTGGCGAGTGGCGCATCAAGCGCGCGAGACTGGCATAATTCGTACCGCTAGTGAAGGCGAGTCTGATATCAACACCTATCAATGTGATGAAATCGACTAGTATTGTCAGACTTAGTGAAGTATTAGACTTTGCTAAACTGTAAAAATAAAAAAAGCAACGCTGATATAAAGCAGCGTTGCTTTTTTTATTCGATACGGTTTTGACGAAAAATGCAGACTTATTTTTTAAGCGTATGTTGATTTTCGTGCTCTAATAGCCCTTCTTCTTTAACATCGAGCTCTTCATGCTTCAGTTCGACTTGAATCGTATCGGTATGGGTGTGCTTAGTTTTGCTAATATCGATTTCTTGGATAGCATAAGTATCCTTGGTAATGGTCGCTACTTGCCTGGATAGCACAATCTCCACCGGCGCATCACCAATCTCGACTTGCTTGCCATTAATAGTGACCACCGCTTTACTATCTAAAGTTGGCTCAACATGGCGCAAGATATCTTTGTCATCAAAATTACCTGATAGCATATTTTGGCTTTCACTATCTTCATAGGCGGTAGCTACGGTGATGTATTCTTCGACCAATTCGATAGGCACATCTATTGTTCTGGTGCGCGCATGCTTAGTGACAGTGACCTTGCCGACATCTAAACGCTCTTTATTGACTACAGGACGCTCTTCTAATAGCTCAAGATAGCCGCTGCCTTTATTGACGTTTGCTCCTGCTAAATGGTTGACGCCAGTTGCAGTGTTACTACCTTGACTTGTCACATCATCGGGAGCTGGAAGTTTATGCTCGCTGGCATGATCTTCTATTTTCTTATCCGTAGTATTGTCAAGATGCGTGTTATCAAGATGCGTGTTATCAAGATTAGGATTATTAATGTCGGTTGCTGGATTTAATGGTTTATTAGATTCATTATTCATAGTCGTCTTCCTTGTTATTCTCGGTTGTGTGCTATAGCTCATATAATAGCTGATAGTAGTAAGCTCACTCTGAACATAAAAAAAGACCAGAGACTAGCTCTGGCCTTAATCTACTGAGATGACTCAGCTGCTTCTAACTATCATAAAGTATTTTATGAGTAGTTTAGCTTATTACATACCACGAGCGCGGCGGACATCTTCGGCAGTGATATCGTCACGGCCATATAAGTTACCTTCACGGTCAACAACATTACCTTCGTCATTAACATCAAGCTCTTCGCGCTGAATGGTTTCAACGATAGTTTCAGTATGACGCTCAGTCGTTTTACCAACGCTAACTTCTTCAGTGACGTAAGTCTCTTTACCAACGCGAGCACGTTCTGCTTCTAGCTCTACTTCGACAGTTTCGCTTGCACCGGCATCACCGATTTTACGGTCAGTAACACGGTCTACGTTAGTACGCTGAATATTTGCATGTTCTTCTTCTAACTCAACATTGACGTTACGCTCTTCAGTTACGACATGCTTACCCACTTTGACTAGACCTGCAACGATACGATCTTTATTTACCGTTAGGCGTTCTTCTAGTAGCTCTAGAGTGTTTGGCGCATCATAATGGGTGTCGTCAATTTCTACACGCTCTTCAGCAGGCACAGTATCGGCTACAAAAGCTTGACGGTCTTTTTCGTACTGCTCTTTATAGCTGTACTGATAATCGTGATCATAAACTTCCATCGCTTCTACTTGTGATTTGGTCAAGCTATCAAAGAATACATCATCACCAACAATACGAGCGAGGCCTGCAGGTACCAATACTTCTTTTGAGCTGAACCAACCGCCTGCGTCGACGATTAAGTAGCGAATACGACCAGTGGTATCTTCAACTAGAGCGCCATCGATTTTACCGATTTTTTCTTCGTTGACACCATAAGCAGTTTTACCAGTTGGGTCATAATAGTCATCACCAATTAGGTCACGGTGAGTCGCTTGAATATCTTGTAAACGGATAAGTTGGCTCATTATTATCTTCCTTTTATATGAGTTAATTTTTATTGAAAATGAAAATTTGAATGATAAATACTAATACTTAGAATATAGCAATCAAAATCTTAACAGCTGATCTGATGGCCGCTAATTCTGTAAAATCTGTAAAATTTCAGTTCAGTAAGTGAATTAGTTATTGTCAATTACCTCACCTCAACTGGTTATTAGAATAACAAGAGCACGGGGCAGGGGGTATATAAGCGAGGTAGCAAAATGTGCGATAGACGTAAAAGCGTGTAAAAGGCTGTAAGTGCTATAACATGGCGAAGGTATAAGTTAACGCTTGTTTACAGTAAAGACTTTTTTGTGCTATTTTTGGGATTTTGACTAAAATAAAAAACCGCATAGCTTGAGCTGATGCGGTCATAATGAATAAATGGTTAGACTAAAAACTGAGCATTTTGCTCTATGGTAGTTCGATAGCCACTGCTACCGCTTCGCCGCCACCGATACATAGGGTCGCGATGCCTTTTTTGCCGCCAGTACGTTGTAGCGAGTTGATTAAGGTGATCAAGATACGTGCTCCAGAGCAGCCAACAGGATGACCCAACGCACAAGCACCGCCTTCAACGTTGACTTTACTATGTTCGATATTGAGCTCGTCCATAGCCGCCATAGTCACCATAGCAAAGGCTTCATTAATCTCCCAAAGATCGACATCAGCAACAGACCAACCTGCTTTATCTAAGACCTTTTCGATCGCTCCTATAGGCGCGATAGTGAACTCGCTAGGATGACGAGAGTTTGAGGCAGTAGCGATAATACGCGCTTGAAAATCTAAGCCCTCGTTTTTCGCCTGCGACTCTTTCATCACCACTACTGCCGCGCCGCCATCTGAGATGGAGCTGGCATTGGCGGCGGTGATAGTGCCTTCTTTGGCAAACGCAGGACGTAGCTTAGGAATGCGCTCGGCATTAGCAAGCCCTGGCTCTTCGTCGGTATCGACAGTTTGCTCGCCTTTACGAGTCTCGAAAGTGACTGGCGTAATTTCGTTCTCGAAATGACCATCTTTGATCGCAGTTAACGCGCGATTTAGCGATTCAATAGCAAACTCGTCCATTTGCTCGCGGCTATAGCCTTTTTTATCTGCCATCTCTTGCGCAAACTGACCCATAAGCTTGCCGGTTTCGGCATCTTCTAGACCATCCAAGAACATATGATCTTTGACTTCTTTATGGCCCATACGGTAGCCTGCGCGCGCGCCTGACATGATATAAGGCGCATTAGTCATCGACTCCATACCGCCAGCGACAGCGACATCAAAGCTACCGGCTTTGATACCGTTATAAGCCTCCATCACCGCTTTAAGGCCAGAGCCGCAAAGCTTATTGATAGTAACCGCGCCAGTACTATCTGGCAAACCGGCTTTGCGCATGGCTTGACGAGCAGGACCTTGACCCAAACCTGCGGTCAAAATACAGCCCATAATCACTTCATCCACACTATCTGCGCTGACCCCCGCGCGCTCAACAGCGGCTTTGATAGCAGCGGCGCCTAAGTCAGGTGCGCTGACGTCTTTTAGAGCGCCTTGAAAGCCGCCCATCGGCGTCCGTGCGCCATTGACGATTACGATTGCATCATTTGACATAGCTTTTCCCTTTTTTGATATTCGTTATTAATAGCTAGCAATAGCCGTGCTTTTATTATAAGGGCTAAAGGCTTGCTTTAAAATGCTAAACCACGTACTAGGCATTCTGCAAAAAAAAGCTAGCCACTAATCGATTAAGCCGCGGTTAAGCCAACTCGTCCAAGCGAATACGCACCACTTTATCCGTGATAGCCTCTAAGTTTTCTATCTTTTCAATCGCTAGGTTCATCTGACTCTCGACCACTGGCAAAGTTAAGATAATGACTGGCACTTGGCCGGCTTTATGCGCAGGCTTTTGCAAAATAGCATCGATATTGATACCGGCATCGCTGAGTATACGCGTAATATCTGCCAGCACCCCTGGATTATCAAAAGCATGCACACGTAGATAATACCCGCTAGTCATCTGCTCTGCTCGTAAGATGGGCGTATCAGATAGCTGCTCCGGCTGAAACGATAAGTGCGGCACATGTTTTGCAGCCACGTCACTACCAAGCACGCGTACCAAATCCATGACATCGGCCATTACCGCAGAAGCGGTCGCGCCTGCACCAGCGCCATCACCATAATATAGCGTCTGACCGAGTGGATGTGAGTTGACCAATACTGCGTTTTTGACGCCATTGACGTTCGCTAATAAAGCATCTTGTGGAATCAGCGTCGGATGAACGCGCAGTTCAATACCTGCCTTATCATTATCACCGTCTCCATCACGGCGTACCGCAAAACCGACGTGCTTGATACGGTAGCCAAGCTCTTCGGCATAGCTGACATCCTGTAAGGTGATATCGGTAATACCTTCGCAATAGACTTTATCAAACTGTAGCGGAATACCAAAAGCAATAGAGGCGAGCAGGGCAAGCTTGTGCGCCGCATCAATCCCTTCAACATCAAAAGTCGGATCAGCTTCTGCGTAGCCAAGCTCTTGTGCTTCGCTGAGCACATCAGCGAAAGGACGACCCTTATCGCGCATCTCGGTCATGATGAAGTTGCCTGTACCATTGATGATACCTGCTAACCAGTCGATTTTATTAGCTGCTAAAGCCTCTCGCATCACTTTAATAATCGGAATACCACCAGCGACCGCCGCTTCATAAGCGACATGAACGTTATTGGCTTCTGCTGCCGCGAAGATCTCATTACCGTGCTCAGCAAGTAGCGCTTTGTTGGCAGTGACCACATGCTTACCGTTATTGATGGCTTGTAGAATGACGTCTTTGGCAAGCGTCGTACCGCCGATGAGCTCAATGACAATATCAACATTATTGCTGGCAGCAACTGCCATCAGGTCACTATTTTGAGTAATAGCAGGGTCGATATCATCACGCTGACGACGGGTGCCGACTTCAGTGATGGTAATATCGCGCCCACTCCGGCGTTTGAGTTCGTCTAAATTGTCATTTATCAAATGGACGACGCCAGTACCGACAGTACCGAGTCCAAGTATCGCTAGTTTTATGGATTTACTCACAGTATCCTCGATGAAATAGATGGATAAAAATTCAAACTAAAAAGAAAAGCTTAATCGACTCTAGGTTGCATAGCCGTATTATGGTGATAAACGTATCATACCGATAAGCAAAGGTGGCGTCTACCTAACGCCCCGTATCAATGTCACTTGACATTTACTATTACAATTTGCTTTTTTTAATCAAGCGCTATGATTGAGCATTACTATAATGGTAGGGCAATAGCATGTGCTTAGTTGTTAAGCGCAGCTTCAGCCAATTGCGCCGCTGGCAAGTAGCCGCCAATCTGTTGCCCCGATTCTGTAAAGATGGCCGGCGTACCGCGCACGCCTAAGCTTGCGCCTAACTGCATGTGCTTAGCCACAGGACTCTGGCAGGCAGGTGCTGAGATATTCACACCTTCATTTTTTGCTTGGTCCATTGCCTGTACGCGATCGTCGCTACACCAAATGGCTTCCATAAGCGGAATACTGGCTTCACTGCGTGGCCATGCCAGATAGCGAACTTCGATACCGCGGGCATTGATGTCATCCAT
Organism: Psychrobacter sp. Ps3; assembly: GCF_022129275.1. Taxonomy (NCBI): domain Bacteria; kingdom Pseudomonadati; phylum Pseudomonadota; class Gammaproteobacteria; order Moraxellales; family Moraxellaceae; genus Psychrobacter; species Psychrobacter sp. Ps3. The sequence goes on along the minus strand of NZ_JADQAL010000002.1, from coordinate 48,356 downwards.
CTCAGAATGCAGCTTAGTGCAATAAGGACAATCAGCATCGGTGAATACGTAGACAACCGCTTTGGTTGCTCCAGTAGCCGGATAGATAATCAGCTCATCTTTGTCAACCGCTTCTAATGCTTGTTGGGCATTAGAAGCCATAAGTGCGGCGCTGATATCGACAGGCGCGCCGTTACCTATGCTGATGATTTGTCCTTGAATGATATGCTTGCCAGCTTTGTCAGTGAAGAAAGAGGGTAGACCCTCAGCGCTGACCCAGTAGATATCATCCATAGCGGTAGGCACAGCTGAAGTCACAGTCTCTTCAATGCCAGAGGCGTCTAAGTTGGCTTGCAAAGCGCTCACTACTGCCGCATCGTTATCAGGCGCAGCTGCTTGGGTGTTAGTAGTAATCTCAGGGTTGGTCGCGTCAGCGGCATTGTTCGAACATCCCGCCGCTACCACTACCAGTAAGGAGCTCATCATCGCTCGCGTTAGTTTGCTGCGTACAGAGTTATGAGCAGGTTTATAGCTAGCCGCGCGAGCTTTTGGAAAAGGCAGTACAGACATATAACGTTTCCTATAAGCGCTAGCGCTTATCTATGGTTTGGTAGTAGAGGCAGATAAAGCACGAATAAAGCTTAAATAAAATCTGAGTAAAATCTAAATAAAACATTGTATCTTAACATATTTTATTAAATAGGCGCGAAGCTAGATACGCTTATCTTAGCATCACCTAAAAAACAGAGGGCATCGATAATAGACAGCATTAATATAAGTATTCATGTCATCAGTGTCGAATTTTATACAGCCTTTATAAGGAAATCAAAAATAAAATACATTCTTACTATGTTATGTCATAATTTGTCTAGGTAATCTATAACGAGTTAATTGACGCCTTTGTTAAGGGCTTATAACTATAAATAATAAATTTTGAGGAACCTTTATGGCAGGTGCCAGTTTACTAACGCTACTTGATGATATCAGTGTGATATTGGATGACGTATCGGTCATGACCAAAGTTGCGGCAAAAAAGACAGCCGGAGTATTAGGTGATGATCTAGCGCTGAACGCAGAGCAGGTCACAGGAGTCAAAGCCAATCGTGAGCTGCCAGTTGTCTGGGCAGTGGCCAAAGGCTCTTTCATTAATAAGCTCATATTAGTACCAGCAGCGCTGATTATTAGTGCTATCTACCCGCCGCTAGTTACTTTTTTGCTAATGTGTGGTGGTCTATTTTTGGTTTATGAAGGCGCTGAAAAAGTCATTCATAGATTTTGGCCTCATGTTCTGCCTCACGATGAGGAACAAAACGCGCGCATGCAAGCCAATGCTGATGAAAGTGTCGATTTAGTCGCTTTTGAAAAACGCAAAATAAAAGGCGCTATTCGTACTGACTTTATTTTATCAGCGGAGATTATTGTTATCGCTTTAGGCTCAACCGCTAGCGCTACGCTCCTTGAGCGCAGCTTAGTATTATCGATATTAGCTATCGCAATTACGGTGGGGATTTATGGATTGGTGGCTGGCATCGTCAAGATAGATGATCTAGGCCTACATATGATGGAAAAAGAGGGAGCGTTCACCCAGAAAGTAGGTAAGATTTTATTTGCTGCAGCGCCTAAACTGATGAAGTTCCTCTCTATCGCCGGTACGCTAGCGATGTTTTTAGTTGGTGGTGGTATTCTGGTGCATGGTATTGGCTTTTTGCATCATGGGGTAGAGGATATTGCCCATTTGACAGGTGTTTTTGAAAGCGTAACTACCGCTATCTTAAACGGAGTTATTGGCTTTATTATTGGCGCTATTATTGTTGGTATTTTTACTATCGTTGGTAAAATACGCGGCGGTGATGATGATGCAAAGTCAGCTGCACATTGATTTGTCATCAAAAGCATTCAGCAAATAAAGAGTCTTGATAAGCAAAAGCCCCGATAGTTCACTATCGGGGCTTTCTTACTGTTATTGCTTGCACGAGCAGCTGATATTAGCTATCTGCTGGTTTGTTGTCATGCTCAGCTTCCGCCTTTTCTGCTTGCGTGGGCTTTTTGTGCTCAGTCTTTGGCTTGCGCGTGCGTGCTTTGGGCACTTTTGGCGTGGTCAGATTAAACATGCCGGTTTGTGGCAATAACTGCTCAGCCACATTTTCGATCATGTTTTTATAACTGGCGATAGTCGTTTTTGACTTCTCCGCTCCCGCATTGTCTGCCGCTGCCGTCTCACTATCAGCAGTAGCAACTTCAGCAGCTGTACTCTGCTTTTGAGCGTCCTTACTAGCAAGCGCCTGCTCCTCTTGCAGTAGCTGCTCGCTCTCGGCGCTGATGTTTTCAGCTTGCGCCTCTCTTGATAGCGCTGCCGCTTCTACGTCATCAGCGTCCACTTCACTTGTATCGCCTGTAACTTCAGGCACAGTCAAAGTCGCTTGCTTAGTCGCTCCTTGATAGTCAGGATGCTGACCACGAGGATCGTTACTTGCGCGCTGAGTGATAGGGCGCGGTGCTTCTGAGGTTTTGCCTTGCTCTACTGCCACTTGGCTAGTAGCGCTAGTCATAGCGGCAAAACGCTGCAAATAATCGGCACTTAGCGAGTCATAGCCATAGTTGCTAAAGCTAAAGGTGCTGATATCGACAGTAGCAGAGCTAATGTTTTGCTCAGTAGTACTGTCTTTGGCACCCTCCGCTTGCTGTGAGTGCTCAGCTATCGCAGCAATAAAGCAAGCAATTACGCCTTCATCGGCTAAGCGCTTCTCAGCTGAAGCAAGAGTCGCGCGAATAAAAGCGCCAACCGAGCCGCGAATGCTAGGCGTAGAGCTGATGGTAGCAGCCGCTGAGTCGTCCGCCTGTGGCTGCGCATTTGCTAGCTGCTGACGACGCACGACGCGTGGATCATTGCTGGCTTGCCCGTATTTATTGGCCGTGACGTAACGCGCTGCAAATAAACTATCATGGTCAAGCGCAAAAGCGCCGCTTGCATCAGTAGTCGCTTCTTTACGCTCGCTCGTAACAGCATTGTCGGCGTTATCAGCGTTCTGATTACTATCCGCCGGCTTCACGTTTTCCGCTTTTCCGCTAGCAGTGTTTTTATCAGCTGCTAAGTTTGGCGTTTTTTCGCGATTATCTGCATTCTCTTTAGCCGTCGTCTGACTTGCTTTTTGAGTGTCAGACTTAGGGCTGGCCGTTTGCTTATCTGCTTGCTTATCCACTTTCGACGAGCGAGCAGCAGGCGCTTTGCTATCATCTAACGATAGATGCACGACTTCTGGCGTCTTGAGCTGCACGGGCGCTTCATTGACCTGTAAGGTGACTTCGTTGGGGTCTTGCTTACGGCGAGCATTAGCTTGAGCGCTATTGTCATGATGACGCGACTGGCCGCTTTGCTTAGCACTATTTTGCTTGGCGTCCTGTACTTTAGCTTGCTCAGCAGAGCTAGATTTTGCTGTAGCGTCTAGCGTCTCGCCGCGCGCAAACGTACCACGCGAGCTGCGTTTGCTATGCGGTTTGCGCTTAGCAAGGGTCTGCTCATCAGAGTCGGTATCGCGCTGATTGCTTTGACGCTCATTACTGCTATGGTGATCATTGCCGGTGTTACGCTCACTATGACGCTTATCAGCGCTGTTTTTATTGTCGGCTCTGCTATCTTGGCGACTGCCGTTAGTAGCGTTATTAGCAGTACTGTCATTATCGTCTTGACTGCGGTTGCTACTTGCGCCATCGCGTTGCTCTTTTCTTTGCTGCGCCTTTGACGACTGCGAAGACTTAGGCTTACGAGTCTTACGGCGACGTCTATCATCGCCTCTGCGGTCTTTATCGTCGCTTTTGTGTTGACGCGTTTGCTGACGATCAGAACCTGAATTCTCATTGCTTTGCTCTTGAGTTTGCACGCTTGCCGCTTCGTTTTGGCTTAAAGCACTGCTATCGGTTTGACCCAGTGAGCCTAAGCTCTGCGCGCCAGTGTTGACTAAGGCTTCTATGGCTTCTGCGGCATCGCGACTACTGACATTAGCGACTTTAGCTTGCGGTGCCTGCGCAAATAGGTTGGATAACCAAGCGACAGCTTGCGGCTGCGCGGCTGTGCTAGTCGCTGCGGCTTGGCTAGCAGCGCTTGAGGCGTTCCGGCCGCTTTGATTACGATGTTCGTTACTGTGATCGCTGTGGTTGTTATTGCTATGGGTCGCCGTACGATCAGCGGACTGTTGCGCGCTTTGAGTCCGGCTTTCATTATTATGTCGGCGGCTACTTTGCGAGGTATGCGCCTGACGCGAGTTTGCACTATCGCTTTGAGCCTTATTTTGGCTGCTCTGGCTGTTATGCCCGTTTTGGCTGCTTTTACTGGGGCTATTGGGCTTTGAGTTTTGACGAGGCTGACGCGTTGGCTGCTGTTCTGGGCGCTCATTTTCGGCCGTTTGCCAATCGACATCGTAGCCCAAATCGCTATGCTCTTGCTGCTGAGTATCAGTGATACGCTCGTAGCTTGATGGCGCAAAGCCATCGCGATTGAAGTGCAATTTGAAGTTCGGCGATTCTAAATGCGCATGCGGCAAAATAGTAATACGCGTACCGCTGTCTTGCTCAAGATAGACTAAGCTGTCGCGCTTTTCATTTAATAAAAAGGCAGCGATATCGGTTGGCACTTCGGCTTGTACTTCACCTTGACGCTCTTTTAGCGCGATCTGCTCGATTTGACGCATAATCGATAGCGATAATGAGCGCAAATCACGAATCATGCCGTTACCATGACAGCGCGGACAGATGTAACCGGTCGACTCCTCAAGTGACGGGCGCAGACGCTGACGACTCATCTCCATCAAGCCAAACTTAGAGATATCACCGAATTGCACGCGCGCGCGGTCGTATTTGGTGGCATCAATCAGCCGTTTTTCGACTTCTTTTTGATGCTTGTTATCATTCATATCGATAAAATCGATGACAATCAGTCCGCCCATATCACGCAGGCGCAGTTGACGAGCGATTTCATCAGCGGCTTCTAAATTGGTATGATAAGCGGTCTCAGCAACGTCCGAGCCTTTAGTCGATTTGGCTGAGTTGATATCGATAGAGACCAGCGCTTCGGTTTGATCGATAACGATAGAGCCGCCTGAGGGCAGGCGCACTTCACGCTGATAAGCGGTTTCGATCTGCTTTTCGATATTGAAGCGCGAGAACATCGGCTCATAATCGGTATATTTGCGCAGTTTTTCGGCTTGTTTTGGCATCACCGCATCGATAAAACCAGCCGCTTCCACGTAGGCGTTTTCGTTATCGATCCAAATCTCGGAGATATCATCACGTAGATAGTCGCGTACCGCGCGGGTTACGACGCCAGCTTCTTGATGCACCAGGCGCGGTGAAGGGTACTTTTTATTTTGCTCTTGAATCGCTTGCCAAATATTGAGCAGATGATTGAGGTCGTGCTGCAAGTCTTCTTGCGTTTTACCGATACCGGCGGTACGGATGATGACGCTCATGCCTTTTGGTAGGTCAAGATTGCCGAGCATACGCTTCATATCTTCGCGCAGCTTACCTGATATCTGACGAGAGATACCGCCACCACGTGGGTTATTAGGCATTAGTACTAAGTAACGCCCAGCCAATGACACGTAAGTCGAAAGCGCTGCGCCTTTATTACCGCGCTCTTCTTTTTCGACTTGTACGATGAGCTCATCGCCTTCTTTGATGAGTTTTTTGATATTTTCATCACGCGGATTGCCGCTTAAGTATTCGGTGGAGATCTCACGAATAGGCAAGAACCCTTGGCGCTGTGAGCCATACTCGACAAATACCGCTTCAAGCGATGGCTCAACACGAGTGACGTGGCCTTTATAGATATTGGATTTTTTTTGTTCGCGGGTACGATTTTCTAAATCGAAATCGTATAGGTGATTGCCTTTACACAGGGCAACACGAATCTCTTCGTTTTGGGTAGCGTTGATCAAAATGCGCTTCATATTTATATCCTATGAGGACGCGCAAGCATGACAAGCTAGGTGTTAGGCTGATGGGCAAGTAGAGCTGATGGTGATCTCAACACTTATAAAAATGTTTATAAAATAATATAACGTTTAGCCTAGCGTATTTACTTTGCAACTCTTGTACAGCCAGTCGTTAGGATAAACAAGCCGTTTACATACGCTTCTTAAGGACTAAAAGGCTTTATCAAGCTCCTGATAAAATCTAGAGGGTGTAAAGCTATAGATTCTACTTTTTAGCGGCAGTCACAAAACTGTGATTTAAATAGGCTTCTAAAATCGATTGTTCTAACCTTGGTTGTCCTGACATAGTTGCCATTATAAGCAAACCAGCAAAACGATAAGTTTTTTCGTTTTGAGCAATCAGTGTCCTTGATACAGTGCTTGAAAGCGTTCAGTTGACAATAGTGGTTGTAAGTCACGCGTTGTCAGTTTAGAGCTGCAAAAAAGGCTATCTATTATTTTATAAGTAAAGCATTCATTATAATGAGCGTTTTTTCGATAAGGTATAGCGGGACTTCAGGTTAGCGGGGCGTACTTGGCAAACAAAATAAATATTCAAGTGTTAGTCACCCTATTTTGCAGCGTAGTTCAGCACCTTTTTCGGTACATTTTAGGCATGTATACTAATTTGTATTATTAATACTCATGCTTATACGGTGATGCAAATAGGGACTAGTATAGCTACTAAGCTGTAGGTAGGATGTCGTCGCTACCGGTTCAATCTGTTTGACCGCCAATAGTTTTTCAACTAATTGAGTAAGTCAGCTATTAATTATCCGTTCAAACTACTCTTACTTGCTCAATAGCGCGACCTTGACTGATGAATAAGCAGAGGGTTGTAAGTCCTCATCTAAACATAAGTTATTATTTAAGCTGTCATTATGCGCGTATTAAGTAAATGGTATTTGGTTTATTAGCAAATATCTTGCTTTAAAATCGGATGAGACGCGTAGCATTACCGCCACTCGTGCTCAACATGCTAAACTATAACAAATCTTTGTGTAAATACCTAACTAAAAATGACGAATTCGACAATGACCGACGATAAACCTAGCCATGACGCTCCTGTAATATTCAATAGTAAAACCCGTCCGCAAAGCGCTGACGACGAAATTGGTAATTTTGCTAAGGTGAATTACTTAGAAGTCACCCGCCATCAGCATGATCAGCGTTTAGATAACTTTTTGCTGAACCGCCTAAAAGGTCTACCAAAAGCGCATATCTATAAGATGATTCGCTCAGATGAGGTGCGCGTTAATAATAAACGCTGCAAAGCTCATGATAGGGTGCAGCGTGAAGACGTGGTGCGTATTGCGCCGGTACAATTAGCGACTCGCGAAAAACCTATCATCAGTACAGAATTTGCCGAGAGCCTGCTGGCACGTGTGGTCTATGAAGATGACGGATTGATAGTGCTCAACAAGCCCTCGGGCATTGCGGTGCACGGCGGTAGCGGTCTTGATTTTGGCGTCATCGAAGCCATGCGCGAGGTCACTGGCAAAAAGTATCTAGAGCTGATTCACCGTATCGATAAAGATACGTCAGGGCTGCTCATGATCTCCAAAAAACGCTCTACGCTTAAGGCTTTGCAGCAGCACTTGGTTGATAAAACCATTCAAAAGCACTATCTGTGTATTGCCAAAGGTCAGCCGGTGATGGACGAGCAGCGTATTGATGCGCCACTGCTGCGCTATACGGTAGCTAATGGTGAGCGCCGCGTCAAAGTTGACGCGCAGGACGAGCAAGCCAAAGACAGTCAGACTGATATTATCGTTCATAGCCGTTTCACTGTTAATGAGCAGCCGGTCAGCTTAATAGAAGCCAAGCCGCTCACCGGTCGTACTCATCAGATACGTGTGCATTTAGCGCATATTGGCCACGCCATCTTAGGCGATGATAAATACAACGTCCATGACAAGTCAGGCGTCCATCGTCTCTGCTTGCATGCTTGGCGTTTAGATATCCCAGGTTATGAGATGATTACTGCGCCGCTGCCAGATGAGATGGCGGACTGGCTCCCTAAGCAAACTCAGTTACCAAAATAAATTGAGCTATTGAGCTATCCGGCTATAATTTTGAGAAGCAAATGAATAGACAAGATAGATTAAAGGCCAATTTATGACCGAAGCCACTATTGAGCGCAGTATCCCCACCACCGACTTATCCCCTGAGCATCATTTAGCCCATAAAGCGCTTATTATCTTTGATTGGGATGGGACGTTGATGGATTCAATCGGGCTAATCGTTGAAACCATGCACATCGCCGGTGAAGCGCATGGGTTTTTCACCGATGATAAAGCCATCAAAGATATCATTGGCTTAAGTTTACTGAGCGGCATTGAGATACTCTATCCGCAGGCAAGCGCCGAGCAGCAGTTAGCTATCCAGCAAAGCTACGCCGATTACTATATTGCTAATAGCCCGCGCACGCCTTTTTTTGCGCCGATAGAAGCTATGTTAAAAAATCTAAAAGCTCAAGGGAAACAGCTGGCGGTAGCGACAGGCAAAAACCGTCGCGGTCTTGACCGCGTGATATCAGCCTCTGCTAGCGAGCATTATTTTATAATGACCCGCTGCGCTGATGAAGCAGGCTCCAAACCTGATCCGCAGATGCTCCATGATATTTTAGGCTTTAGCAAACAGCCGGTCAGCCGTGCGGTTTATATTGGCGATAGTATCTATGATATCCAAATGGCAAATCGTCTAGGTATGACGAGCATCGCGGTCGATTATGGCACTGCAACTCATGCAGAGCTTGCCGCGCAGCAGCCCACTTATCAAGTTCAGACGCCTGAGGCGTTAGCGGAGTTATTGTCCAGTTAACTCAAGCACGGCGAACAAACCCTAAAAAAACAGGCTACCTTATTAAAAGATAGCCTGTTTTTTTGCTCAATAATTAGTATTTAAACAAGCAGATTCAACGGTTACTCATTTTAGTGCTCACTATTATTACTGCTAGAGCCGCCCACTTCAATTTCATTAGTTTGTGTTGTAACCGTTTCGCTAGCTTCTTGCTCGATAGTACCATCTGCCCCAAGCTTGTAGTCGTACCAATGTCCCATCACTCCGGCCAGCTCCTCTAAACCTTCTTTTCTCAGCGCAGAGAACAGCTGAATACTGCAATCTAAGCCGATTTTTTTGAGGTGCTTACGCATATTGAGCAAAGCGTTTTTGGACGCGCCATATTTGAGTTTATCAGCTTTCGTTAGCAAGATATGAACGGGCAGCTCACCTTCTTTTGCCCAGTGCAGCATTTGCTCATCAAAGTACTTCAGGGGATGACGAATATCTGTCAGTAGCACTAAGCCTGCCAGGCTCTCACGCGAGACTAGATATTCCTCAAGCTCCACTTGCCACTCTTTTTTCATCTCTAGCGGTACAGCGGCATAGCCATACCCAGGCAAGTCTACCAAGCGTCTATCGGTATCGCCAATTTTGAAAAAGTTAATCATTTGCGTGCGCCCCGGCGTCTTGGAGGAGCGAGCAAGCTGGCGCTGATTGGTCAACGCGTTGATAGCGGATGATTTACCAGCGTTTGAGCGACCTGCAAACGCAATTTCCAACCCAGCATCAGGAGGGCAGAGGCGAAAAGTAGGCGCTGAGGTCATAAATTCAGTCTGCTGGATACGTTGACGCGATTTGGTATTAAATACGGCGTGCTCACTAGCAACGTCGCTGTAAGGGGTGCTCATAACGGACTCATTATTGAAATAATTAATAGAAGCATTATATCAATAACCGCCCAACATTAAAGCAAATAGGTATTTAAGATGACTCAAAGTGGGTAAATGAGTTGATGGCGCTAATGATACTAAATGTTGAGCTCAACGATAGCTTACTGCTTTTGCTTCTGTCAGATGTACCATAAGTAAACAGGAGTACACTATATTAATATGACATATATTGTTACAATACTAGCAAATACAGTCGTAAAACAACCCATGCACCAAAGGAGGTGTCTGATGCGTTCATTACTCAAAACGGTTGCAAAGACCAGTCGTACTTTGGGCGGTAGTGTCGCTGCGGTGATGTTAAGTGGTATGTTAATGAGTAGCCCCGCTATGGCTGATATTGCCACGACCTATGAAAATTCATGCGCCGCTTGCCATGATAGCGGTGCGCTGGGTGCAATAAAAAAAGGTGATAGTGCAGGTTGGGCTAAGCTAAAACAGCAAAAAGGAATGCCCGCCTTAGTCAGCTCAGTAAAAAACGGCATGATTCAGATGCCAGCGGGCGGCCTATGTGATGAGTGTAGTGATGATGATTATCGTCAATTAATCGATTATATGAGTCAATAAGATCCAAATCATGGCCTGTTATTGGCTTTTTAGGCGATTAATCTGGTGATAAAAACCCTGAGGTATAATGATTAAGTAGGCAAATCCATCAAAGTCTTGCTATAATAATCGCAAATAAACCCTGATGTTAGTAAGTACTTCTGGGCGGCTTGTAATTGAGACCTAAGAGGTGACTCACTGTGCGGACAATACAGTACAGTGACTATTATGTATCGGATGTCTGTACGTAGATATCTGGCTCCTTTATATTACAAATACTCCAAGTAATGCTTACGCCGAGTTAGTAGGATTCGTATCAATGAAAAAGTTAATCGCTGCCGCCAGCTTATGTTTTGCAAGTTACAGCGTTCAAGCTGCTATTATCGTTCCTGAATATGACGCTAATGCCGGTAAACAAATCGCTGAAACAGTGTGCGCTGCCTGTCACGGGGTCGATGGAGTAAGTGTCGTACCTGCACAAGCTAACTTAGGTGGCCAGAACGTTAAGTATCTCTATAAACAATTGGTCAACTTCAAATCAGGCTACCGAGTCAATGGTATCATGCAGTCACAAGTGGCAAACTTGTCACAGCAAGATCTTGCTAACGTGGCGGGCTACTATTCTGAACAACCAGTGTGGAGCGTAGGGTTCGCTAATCCGGCGACCAATGAAGAAGCAACGAAGCTCTACTTAGGTGGTGATAAGTCGCGCGGCGTTATTGGCTGTGCCGGTTGTCATGGTCCTGATGGTGCGGGTAACTCTTGGGCTGCGTTTCCGCGTCTAGGCGGACAACATGCTGAGTATATCTCCAATCAGCTTAAACTGTTCCGCGCTGCTGGCCGTGAAGACGATGTCACCGGTGATGAGCAAAAGCGCTACAACGATGCGGATAAAGAAGGCGAGAAAGGCATGATGCAGATGGTATCGTCAAGACTATCAGATCGTGATATTCGCATTTTGTCAGACTACATTAGCGCGCTGCACTAAAAGAGTTAACTAAGAGCGTTAAGTAGGTAAACTGAGTGAATCGCTTACTTGATATCGTCATTGTTTGATAATTAAACCCCGTTTTCGGGGTTTTTTTATAGCTGTTGAACCTTTACTATCTACTATCGATTCAATAATACCGTTTAAAGATGAGCGGATTTTTTGTACTATTACTAACCTTAGATTAGTTTGGATTGAGATTATGATGAGCCGCTATGCTTCTTATTTTATAGCAGCATTACTGCCGCTATTACTTTTTCGTTGGTTTGCACCGGACTTAGTAGGGCAGATTGATTTTTGGCTACTGTGGTTATTGGCGATGGTACTGGTGTCGCTACCCGTAGTGTATGCTGAGATTGCCTTAGCTTACCGCAGTGTCGAGGCGCCATTGGCCGGAATGCAAAAGCTGACTCGGGAAGCAGACGCTAGCCCTATCTGGCGCGGCTTTGGCTGGCTGGCAGCAGTAGTGACTATCGTCATCGCTGCGCTGGTCATATCAGGTGCGAGCAGTGGTATGTTAGCCGCATTGATGGAGCTAAATAGTGCGCCTAATCTACCGCATTTTGCGGTGGCAGGCGGCTTAGTGGTCATAGTCGTGTTATTGAGTTTGCTTGGTGCCACTACCTTACCGATTGGGCTAGGACTCATTATCATAGGGTTATTGCTAGGGTTTGCTAATGGCTTGCCAAGTATTGACTTTACTATGACTAACATTACGCTCAGCGAATGGGCGCGCGCTGTCGCTTTGGCGTTGGTTAGTGTTGGCGCAGGTACAGGGCTGTATTGGTTTGGGCAGCATTTAGTCAGTAAAGCGTCTAAAACTGCAGTATCTAGCGATCAGCAGAGCGGCTCATTTACTAATACTTCAGCGTCTAGCCTCTCGACTGGCAGCGCGCAAACTAAGCTGCCAGCAACGAAGCGAGTATTACCGATTTGGATATTGCAGTTAGTGGTCGGGGTCGTCGCTTTATTAATGAGTGCCTTATCGTTACCGCCTATAGGGCAGTTGTCTTATTGGTTTGGGGTGTTATTTGTCGCCAGTTATTTGCTGCATTATAGTACTCAGCAATTGGCGCATAAGTTTGGCTTGCTCGTCAGCCTCGTGCTCACGCTAGTATTAGTCGCGATCTTAGCGGTTGCAGTTCCGACGATATGGCTCGTGGGTTTATTAGTCATCGTCAGCAGTATCGCAGTACTGTTGCTATCGATCTTTGCGGGCTGGCAGATGAAGATTAGCCATTTACGTAAGGCTTTGAATTTTAGTAGCGAGGCGCTATACAACCTTTGGCGTGTAGCGATACGTCTAGTGGTGCCACTAGCAATGATATTGGCCTTTGTCGGTTGGGTGCTATCGTGGTCGAGCTAACGGATAAGAGCAGTGCTGCCGTTACGACATCCTCTATGATTACCGTATACTTGGCGTATGCTGAAACCGCGCAGCGTCAACACTATAAACCGCTCACTGTAAAAGCGGGTACGACGCTATATGAGGCGTTAGCACAAGCAGGATGGCTATCGCAGTTTGCGGAGCTGGCGGTGTGGTGTGAGCAGATGGTAGAGGTAGAAGTGCCAAAAGCTAAGCTTTGGCACGTTGGTGTGTACGCGCAAAAGCAGCCTCTAAGCTATCAGTTGCAAGCTTACGATCGCATCGAGGTCTACCGCAGCCTAAACGCTGATCCTATGTCTCAGCGTAAAAGCAAAAGCGTCGCGAAGTCATCTAACTAAGAGACGGGTAGTGAGTCAACCCCTTCGATACGCGTAACGATACCTTGCTCATCAAAATACACGATCAGATGCTGACTGGCATTTTTGACATCAGCAATGCCTTTACGCTTGCCTTCAGTGCCGGCCTGATAGTCATAAATATAATCCCAGCGATTAGGTGCAAGAGTATCTCGAATAGCAGGACTGCCTAGGATGTAGAGTACTTGGTTTTGATTCATACCTACTTGCAGTTTCTGCGCTTGCGTTTGGGTAATAGGTGTCCCTTGCGGCAAATCAATCGTATAGACGCTAAACAGCGAACAACCAGATAGGGCAACGCTAGCGCCCAAGGTCAATGCCAGTAGCCCTTTACGCAAAAAGGCTTTTGGTAAAGAGATTTTGCTAGAAGATAAAAGATTTGGAGTACGGAGAACTTGCGACTTTATCATGGTAAGATGACTCATAAAAAATGGGTGGGGCACGGCGCATCGCCACTATGGCGACTCTAGCCGGCAATCTTGAACAAATGATACGTCATTTACTTGCAATTGCCTACCACTTACGACATTATTTACGCAGTGTGTGAGGCGGATCTTAATGATTTACGTTTTAGATTCATAGACTTGTGTTAGGGTTAAAGGGTGGTACTAGCGACTAATAACTGCATTATTTTAGCTTTAAATTGTCAGTATAAGGCTAACTACTTTTAATAATGATTTCTTTATTCTTATTTGTTAAGACTTAACAGTCAGAAGGGATATTATGACGATTACCAATCAGGAACTACGTAAAGCGGGGCTAAAGGTAACCTTACCGCGTGTGAAAATATTAGAGCTGCTTGAGCAGGCAGAACGTCATCATATGAGCGCAGAAGAGGTCTATAAAGCGCTGATTGAGCAAGGAGAGGACGTTGGTCTAGCGACCGTGTACCGAGTGCTGACTCAGTTTGAGCAAGCTGGTATTGTTGAGCGCCATAATTTTGAAAATAACTTATCGGTGTTTGAGATCACTCAAGAGGAGCATCATGATCATCTGGTGTGTGATATCTGTGGCAAAATCATTGAGTTTCATAATGAGGTCATCGAAGAAGAGCAGCTCAAAGTAGCGAAAGAGCATGGCTTTAAGCTATCAGGCCACTCCTTGGTGCTGTACGGCATTTGTAATAATCAAGCATGCCAAGATAATGCTAGATAGCTGATATCCTTGCAGCAAAAAAGCAGCATCTCCTTTTAGTGGCTTATCTTAAAAAGGTAAGCTGCTTTTTTGTATGCTTTAAATAAAACTAGCTGTTATGTAAAGACAAGCTCTCACTGTTGTCGGTGAAGCTGCGTTTATTCTTTTTACTATTGAGCTTAATCTGTAGGCGCAAATCATTCGGGGAGTCGGCGTGTTTAATCGCTTCTTGGTACTCTATCTCTCCATTTTCGTATAAGTCGAATAGTGCCTGATCAAAGGTTTGCATCCCGCTATCACGTGAGCGAGTCATGACATTCTTTATCTCATGAATCTCACCCTTACGAATATAATCACTGACTAATTGCGAGTTTAGCAGTATTTCAATCGCTGCGCGACGACCTTCACCATCGACAGTAGGAATGAGCTGCTGCGCGACAATACCTTTTAGGTTAAGCGATAGATCCATAAAGGTCTGCGTATGGCGCTCGCTTTCAAAAAAGTGAATGATACGATCGATGGCTTGGTTGGCGTTATTGGCATGTAAAGTGGCAAACACCAAATGTCCTGTCTCGGCATATTGAATGGCGTAGCTCATCACTGTTGGGTTACGAATCTCACCGATCAAAATAACATCTGGCGCTTGGCGCAGAGTGTTTTTTAGCCCTGCTTCAAACGAGTGCGTATCGATACCCACTTCACGCTGAGTGATGATACACCCTTGATGCTCATGCACAAACTCAATAGGGTCTTCAACGGTGATAATATGGCCGTGCGAGTTTTTATTACGGTGGCCTATCATCGCCGCTAAAGTGGTAGATTTACCAGTACCGGTAGCGCCTACTAATAAGATAATACCGCGTTTTTCCATTGCCAATTCTTTTAAAGAAGCGGGGAGACCCAGCTCTTCAACGGTTGGAATCTTGCTTTCAATCTTACGCAGAACCATGCCCGCCATATCGCGCTGCACAAAAGCACTGACCCGAAAGCGCGCTTGCTGTGCTTCATCGGTAATGGCAAATTGACACTCGTTGGTGCTTTCAAACTCTTGTTGCTGACTGCCCGTCATGACGCTTTTGACCAGCTTCATGGTTTGCTCGCCATTGAGCGGTGTTTTACCAATCGGAAAAATCTGGCCATTGACCTTCATAGAAGGGGCGACATCAGCGGTAATAAACAGATCGGAACCGTTTTTTGCAATCATGAGTTGCAGCAGTTTTTCGAAGTCCATGGTTTTCCCAAACTATAATAATAAAATTAAAAATCTCTAAGTTAAAAAGCTATATAAATCCTTTCACAAACTGTGTTACTCATTAGCCAGTTACTGCCTAGTCTCGCAAGATACTGTGACGGCTATATGCGCTATAAAAAAGTCTCAGGCTGCTTGGCATAAGGACGCGCCACTTCCCGCGATATCGTACCTCGGCTAACTAAATTCTTTAGAGTTTGATCAAGAGTAATCATACCGTCGCCAGCACTGGTCTGAATTGACGAGTACATCTGGGCGATTTTATTTTCGCGAATCAGGTTACGAATAGCAGGGGTCCCAAGCATAATCTCGTGGGCCGCAATACGGCCGCCAGTCTGACGACGTAGCAAGGTTTGTGAGATGACTGCTTGTAGAGACTCTGATAGCATAGCGCGAATCATGTCTTTTTCAGCAGCTGGGAAAACGTCAATGACCCGGTCAATAGTCTTCGCCGCTGAGCTGGTATGCAAAGTGCCAAACACTAAATGACCGGTTTCAGCCGCGGTAAGTGCCAGCCGAATAGTCTCAAGGTCACGTAGCTCACCGACCAATATCACGTCGGGATCTTCACGTAAAGCTGAGCGTAGTGCTGGCTCAAAACCTAAGGTATCGCGGTGCACTTCGCGCTGATTGATTAAGCTTTTTTTAGACTGATGCACAAATTCGATAGGGTCTTCGATAGTCAAGATATGCTCTTTACGAGTCTCGTTGATATAATCGATCATCGCAGCTAAGGTCGTTGATTTACCAGAGCCTGTCGGACCGGTGACCAAGACAATACCGCGCTTAAAGTCTGAGACTTTTTTGAATATATCCCCCATGCCTAAATCTTCTAGAGTCAAAACAGTCGAGGGAATCGTCCGAAATACGGCTCCTGCGCCGCGGTCTTGATTAAAAGCGTTAACCCGAAAGCGTGCTAAATTGGGTATAGCAAAAGAAAAATCCGTCTCAAAAAACTCTTCAAAATCAGCGCGCTGCTTATCATTCATGATGTCATAAATGAGCTGATGCACGACTTGATGACTCATCGCCGGCATGTTGATGCGTGTCATCTCGCCATCGACTCGAATCATCGCTGGCATTCCTGCTGAGATATGTAGATCAGAGGCTTTGTGCTTGACGGTGAACTGCAATAAGTCTTCGATACTTATAGCGCTTTTTTCAGTCATGATAGGGCTTTCCTATTGATCAGTTCTTGGCAATCAGTTTTGTATAACCAGTACAATTAAGATAAGCGACTCATACGCTTACGTTAATTCGTGTAACAATATCATAACAAGACTAGGCTTATATAACCATCTGCTATATAAATAAAATGCAAAAATAGATTAGGGCGTGTTGAACATTCAAATGTGGCACTGGCGGCGGCTATTTTTCAGGCAATACGCAGTGAAATTTTCGAAGCCTAGTCATTCTAGGATAGACAATTTCGCCATGTATTGGCAAAAAAGAGCCCCGCCCCAAAGGGCTGATGCTAAAATCACCCCAAACGGTGTTGTAAACCTAGCTAAGGCCTCGACATTATCGTCGGTTTACGCCTAGTTTGGTGCGATTTTATCTATCAGCAGTCCTAATATTTGAATGTTCAACACGCCCTAATTTGATATATTTAGCTTATCTTGGTCTATAGTCTATTAAAAATAAAACTGTCATCAATTCAAATGCGCTACTGGTATAAATTTTTCTTGCGTGCTGCTATCACAGAGGCTGCGAAAAATTCACTCCAGTAGCGCTATAACACTTTTAAATTGAGTTTACTATAAGAGGCGAAAGACACCTTTAAAATGTTTACAACACCTGAGTGACTTATGAATACTGATAATCGGGCAACTGATGAATTGATAAATAACTGGCAACAAGTCAACGCAGAGGTGGCAGAGGCGTGCAAGCAAAGCCATCGCCATATAGATGATGTCAAGCTGCTAGCTGTTTCAAAGACCAAACCTGTAGAGAGGATAAAAGCTCTAGCGCAGAGAGGGCAGCGCGACTTTGGTGAGAACTATCTACAAGAAGCGCTGGAGAAAATCACTCAACTGCGAGCAGAGGCGGAGGCAGAAGATATCGTTTGGCATTACATCGGCAGTATTCAGCGTAATAAGACCCGTGATATCGCTGAGCATTTTGATTGGGTACAAACGCTTGAGCGTGACATTATTGCCAAGCGCTTAAATGATCAGCGCCCTGATAATATGACAGCCCTTAACGTCTTAATTCAACTCAATATCGATGACGAGGAGAGTAAGTCTGGATGTACGCCTGAGCAGCTACCAGAGCTGATAGCGACTGTTAAGGGGTATGAGCGCTTACAATTGCGCGGCCTGATGATTATCCCTGCCAAAGCGGACACCGACGCTTTTGCTCGCACCAAGCAGCTGTTTGATGAGGTGCGACAGGCTCATCCAGAGCTGAGCTCATGGGACACCCTTAGCATGGGTATGAGCGCTGATATGACCGAGGCGATAGCAGAGGGATCAACGATGGTACGCGTTGGCAGCGCTATTTTTGGCGCGCGTGATTAGGGTCTCTATGGTGAAGTACCGTTATTAAGCATTGTTTTAGCGTTGTTTTCGCATTGTTTTTAGCGTTATTTTAGTACTGTTACTGAGTATCGTTCTCCAACTTAGTAACCAGCAACTGATTGATTTTTAGCGGAGGCCAGCGCTAGCTCCGAGCTTGAAACAATAGCGCTCAGCGCAATTAGGATAAAGATAAACACACTAGCAGTTAGCAAGCTCATGACGTACTCGGATATAAAATGATAGATAAGTAGGGAATAAACCAAAAAAACTTATTTATAAAAACTAAAAAAGCTGGGCAAGAACCCAGCTAATGATAAAAGTGAGACGACTGTAACAAGCGGGCTTAGCCTTTAATAGACCATTTATTAACCAGTGGATAACGGCGTTCACGGCCAAAGGCTTTGTGACTGACCTTAGTACCGATTGGCGCTTGTAGACGCTTGTACTCGCTATTATCTACCATCTTGATCGTCTTGGCGACAAGCTGTGCCTCAAAGCCTTTATCGATGATTTCTTGATAGCCCATGTCTTCATCA
The DNA here is from genome assembly GCF_022129275.1 of Psychrobacter sp. Ps3. NCBI lineage: Bacteria > Pseudomonadati > Pseudomonadota > Gammaproteobacteria > Moraxellales > Moraxellaceae > Psychrobacter > Psychrobacter sp. Ps3. Next base: position 29,965 of record NZ_JADQAL010000002.1, on the reverse strand, counting down.
ACATAAAGGGTCAAGATAGCATCTAAGGTATCGTAGTCAGGCAAGCTGTCTTGGTCTTTTTGATCAGGGCGCAGCTCAGCCGATGGCGGACGCGTAATGACGCGCTCAGGAATAACAGGCGTGTCCTCCAAGCGATTGCGGTAACTGGCTAAATCATAAACTTGTGATTTGTACACGTCTTTTAGCACATCAAAGCCGCCTGCCATATCACCGTATAAAGTTGAGTAGCCGACCGCCAGCTCCGACTTATTACCGGTAGTAATGACCAAATGCCCAAACTTATTGGACAGCGCCATCAAGATAACGCCGCGAGCGCGCGCTTGGATATTCTCTTCGGTCGTATCGGCCGGTGATTTGTTAAATAAAGGCGCTAGCGTATGGCGAATGCCTTCAACAGCATCGAAGATCGGGCAGACGGTATAAGAGACGTTTAAGCGGCGCGCTTGTGCTTGCGCGTCCTCCAAGCTGATCTTTGAGGTGTACTCATAAGGCATCATCACCGCATAGACTTTGTCCGCACCTAGCGCATCAACGGCGATGCATAAGGTCAGTGCTGAGTCGATACCGCCTGATAAGCCAATAATTACCCCAGTAAATCCTGAGTGATTGACATAGTCGCGTAGACCAACGACTAAGGCTTGATACATCTCAGACTCACGGCTCAGACTCAAGGGCGCTTTTTGCTGAGTGTCGAATTTGGCAGTGCTGACATCTAAGCTGGCCAATAATAGCTGCTCCATAAATCTTGGCGCTTCGTGAGCGATAGTGCCGTCTGCTTGCACCGCCATCGAGCCGCCATCAAAGACTAAGTCGTCTTGGCCACCGACAGCATTGAGATATAAAATGGGCAACTGCTGCTCGCTGCTGCGTTTGGCTAGCATGGCCTTACGGTTGTCTTGTTTATCAAGCTCAAAAGGCGAGGCGTTAAGGCTAATGACCAAATCAGCGCCTTGTTTTTTGAGATCGCTGATAGGCGCTTTTTCCCATAAGTCTTCACAGATGAGCAGACCAATAGTGAGACCTTTGTAGTCGAATAAAACCTGATTACGGCCTTTATCAAAGTAACGGCGCTCATCAAAAACGCCGTAGTTTGGCAGGATTTGCTTGTGATAAAAGCCCTTTTGATGACCATTATGTAAGATAGCTGCTGAGTTAAAAGTACCATGATGATCGACATGAGGATAGCCGACAATCATCACGATGTTTTCGATGTCACTGAGCGCCGATAGCGCGCTTTTGACTCGCCCTGAAAGGCTAGGGCGCAGTAATAGGTCTTGCGGCGGATAGCCAAGCAAGGCCAGCTCCGGAAAGATAATGACATCAGCGCCTTGTTCTCGAGCTTCGATGGCCAGTTTGCGCATTTTATCGGTATTGGTATTGATATCGCCGACTAAAAAATGCGATTGCGCCAACGCAAAAGTGACATTGCCGGCAGCATTATTAGCACCCGTGTCAGCATTCGCTTGGGCATGATTAACTCCGCCTTTGTCAGCAGAATTTGAGTTGTTGTCTTTTGACATTGTTATTTTCCTATAGATATATTATCTGAGTAGTGAATGGTTATAAGTCGAGCAAAATAAAAAATGCATTGTTATTTTTTTGGGTTGTGCTCAGGGTTAGGGCTGTTATTTGCCAGCAAAACTGCTAAGCTAAAATCATTATAATTAAGCTTTTGACATCTAAAATACTAGATGCAAAAGCAGAATAACCCTAGCGCTACTCTTTAAAAGCCATCTTATCGAGGGATCGTCTGAGAGCAGTTAAAAAACGAGCACAATGCCTTTAGTATAACATCAATTACCAAACCTAAGAGAATGCTGCGGTCATTTAGCCTAGTAGATGACTGACTAGTTTTCATGATAAGAATTACAGGTTGGGTTAGATTTATCGGCTAGTTGCGCTTGTTTTAGAGGTATTGTCCTTTATCAAAAATACAGCTCCTCTTTAGTTTTGAGCAACCTTAGGCATAAAATTGTAAGTAAAAATTACAACATACTATTACTGTTCTGTAGAGGCTTATTGCATAATAGCTATCGACGATTAGGCTTGTGCTCTTACACATTATGAATAAAAGGCTTAAGCTTTTAATAAGTAAAAATCCTTCATTAAAAAGCTATTGGCTACTTCTTAATAGTTATCCTATTTGTAGTATCGTCAGGTAGCACTTTGGCTAAGATAGCGCTAGCGGGTTTATAAATAAGTACTGGCAGTACTGGCGCGCGAAACAGCAAACATACCTTATTAAGTCTGTCTTTATGAACGCTATACTTTTTAGCAGCGTCATATCGTTATATTTATACATTTTACGATAAAAATCTCGCGGTTTTTATGGTGCCTTCTTGGTTGATAGCTATGATTGAAAACTGGACAAAAGAGTTTATTATTCAGCGCTTGCTGGCGATAACGCTGTTAGTGGTATTGTTCATTCTGTGCTTTCAGGTGATACAGTTTTTTATCATACCTGCGCTATGGGCGGCCATTTTAGCTTACGTCACTTTTCCTATTTATAAGTTTTTTAATGAAAAGGCGAAGTTTAGCTCAGGCGTTAGCGCCGGCATTATGACGGTTAGCATCAGCTTAATCATAGGCGTGCCTTTGCTGGTTGGGGTGTTTATCTTGCAGCAAGAAGCGCTGAGCTTGTATAGTAATATCATCTACCGCGTCAAGGCGGGCTATCTAGATGTGCCAGACGCGATCAAAGACTTACCGGTGATTGGTCAGCAGATTAAAGACATTCTTTGGAGTATCAATAAAAACCCTGAAGGCGCGCTTGAAGCGTTTCGAACTTGGATACAGTCGCATTTGTACTATGGTAAAGTGGCATTTGATGTTGTGTTCAGTAGTTTGGCGAAGCTTGGTATGGCACTGATGACGCTGTTTTTCTTCTACCGCGATGGTAATAGCTTGATGCGCCAAATCAGACAGGCGCTGCGTAATATCATCGGTAACCGTATCGATGGCTATATCGACTCTGTCGGTACCACGACACAGGCAGTAGTCTATGGCATTGGCTTGACGGCATTGGCGCAGGCTTTGCTCGCCGGTATTGGTTATTACTTCTCTAATTCTCCGAGCCCTATCTTATTAACGATTATCACCTTTATCGTAGCTTTGATTCCTTTTGGTACACCATTTGCGTGGGGAGCGGTGTCGATTTGGCTGTTAAGCCAAGGTCACACGACAGAGGGTATTGGGCTAGCGCTGTGGGGCATACTGGTCATCAGCTGGGTCGATAATTTGATTCGGCCGATTGTTATTAGCGGCGCGACTAAGATTCCTTTTATTATTATTTTTATTGGCGTATTAGGCGGCTTGACTGCTTTTGGTTTTGTTGGTCTGTTTATTGGCCCAGTCGTGCTAGCTATCGGTTTGGCTGTGTGGCGAGAGTGGATTTCTAATCATAAAAATGAGATCTTTGCCTCGCAAGATGTGGTACTGTCAGGTGATGGCATTGTCGCGCTAATAGATAAGCCGGATAGCAAAAGCTAAAACGCGCGGTAAACTTATACTCCCTATCTTAAAAGAAGCCTAACTATGTCTAATGCTAAAGCTGATAAAACGGCTACTTTGACTATCATTGCCGATAGCAACATCGCAAGCCTTGATGAGTTTTTTAATGCGCAGACGCTTGGCAAAAACACTCAGCAAACGGTCAACATCATTCGCGTAGCAGGGCGTGAGATTGACGCGCAATTGCTCGCTGCTCATCAGCCCGACGTGCTGTTAATCCGCTCTGTCACGCCTATCAATGAGTCGCTATTAGCGGATAATCGTAGCGTGACATTTATCGGTTCGGCTACTATCGGCACTGATCATGTTGATCAGGCCTATCTGAGCGCGCGTAATATTCATTTTGCGAATGCAGCAGGCTCTAGCAAGCATTCAGTGGCCCAATATGTGCTCACTGCGATTTTGACTTTGCGGCCAGAGTACTGGTCTAAGAGCATAACCTTAGGGATTATCGGTTTAGGTAATATCGGCAACACATTGGCGCAATACGCCACTGACTTAGGCTGGCAAGTGCTCGGCTATGACCCTTTATTGCCGCCGTCGAAGTTCAATAATGCAAGCTTTGAGCAGGTGCTACAAAGCAATGTCGTCAGCTTACATGTGCCTTTAACGGATAAAAAGACTAGCGACTATCCTACCTACCATATGATCGATATGGCAGCTTTGCAGAAGATGCCTACCGATACGTTACTTATCAATAGTGCCCGTGGACCGGTAGTTGAAGCGTCAGCGCTAGCAGCGGATATCGAGCGTAGCCATCGGCAAGTGGTGCTCGATGTATTCGAGCATGAGCCGCAAGTGGCTGAGTCATTACTCGGCAAGCTTGCTATCGCCACACCGCACATCGCTGGCTATAGCCTAGAAGGTAAGCTACGCGGTACGCAAATGATCTACGATGCGCTATGCGATGAGCTCAAAATTACACTTTCTCAGTCTATGCACAATTTGCTGCCAGATAACCTATATCTGTGGTCAGAGCTAAAAGCCAATTCTGATAAACTAAATAGATTCTACGATATTAAACAAGACGATGAGCAGCTGCGCGCGACAGTTAAGGATGGGCAAGTAAATGGTCATGACTTTGACCAGCTCAGGCGCGACTATCATCTGCGCCGTGAATGGCAGTCATAACACCAGTAAATTCGCCATAAAATAGTAACCAGTTAACATTCAATGAGCATTGAAAATAGCCGATTAGTAGTAAACAATAATGAGTATCACTATGTCAGATGATAGGCGCACTGATAAGCCCGCTTACGCCCCAACCATGACCTTAGAGATGGCGCGTAGGCGTGGGCAGATGCTAGTGGCGATTCGTCAGTTTTTTGCTCAGCGCCAAGTGTTAGAAGTACAGACACCGCTCCTCTCACAAGCCGCGAATACCGATACTTTTTTGCAGTCAGTTGCTGCTCGGGTCACTTATCAAGATAAACCGCGACCCTTTTATTTGCATACTTCTCCTGAATTTGCGATGAAGCGTTTACTTGCCAGCTGGCAAGTGGCGATTTATCAGATTTGCTCGGTATTTCGGGACAACGAAATCGGCTCGCGGCACAATATCGAGTTTACGATGCTAGAGTGGTATCAGCCGCACTATAGCTTGAACGATTTGGCTGGAGAGTTGGGCAAGCTGCTAGAAGCGCTGTATGGCTATCCGGTTATTATGAATCATTACCGTTACATTGATGCGTTTATGGATCATGTCGGTATTCATCCGCTAAGCGCTAGCCTTGAGGCGCTAAAAGCGGTAGCAGAAGATAAGGGGCTGGCGAATATAGATATCGCGCCGCCAGAGCCACTTGCGGTAGATAGCGAAGAGATGCGGCAAGGCTGGCTTGATCTGTTGTTTAGTCATCTTGTGGAGCCTAAGCTCGGTCATGATTTGCCCACACTGATTATCGATTATCCGCCCGCTACAGCGGCGCTAGCCAAAACCTGTCTCGATAAAGAAGGTAACCTGATTGCCAAACGCTTTGAGCTTTATATAGACGGTATTGAGATTGCGAATGCTTATGATGAGCTAGCAGATGGGCAAGCTTTGAGGGAGCGTTTTGAGGCGGATAATAGGCAGCGCGTAGCGCATGGTTTGGCGCAGATGCCGATAGATGAGTACTTACTAGCAGCTTGCGATGATTTGCCGCCGTGTAGCGGCATAGCGTTAGGAGTAGATAGACTGCTTATGGTGCTCACTGGCGCTGACAAGCTCTCAGAGGTGATCGCGTTGCCAAGTGGTTTGGCGTAAATAAGAAAAGGATAAGTTCAATAACTTATCCTTCTTTATCGAATTGCTCTTGTTTTAGACAAACGCTAGCGTTTATACACTGGCAATCGCTTCTTTGATAGCGGTCTCGCCATTTTGGATGTTAAAGACCTTTTTGCTAGTATTATCGGCATTTAATACCGCAACCAAAGTCGCTGCGACATCTTCGATAGCATTTTCACCGGCTTCATCTTTGTCGATAGCGATTTTGCCTGTGCCAGCTCGCTCTTTTAGCGCACCTGCCTGCACGATAGTATAATCAAGGCTGCTATCATTGACCAACCACTGATCGGCGTAGTGCTTACCGATATAATAGCCTTTTAGATCTTTAATGCCTTCGTTATCCCACTTGCTGGTGTCTAAAGAAAACACAGTGCTGAGCATGATATAGCGCTTAATACCTTTGTCTTGCACCGCTTGCATTGTCTTTACCGCACCATGCAGATCCACTTCTAATATCTCTTTGCCGCCGGAACCTGCCACAAAGTATACCGCTTCTATATCATCCTCTAGCTGCTGCTGGATGTTGTCTTTGTCAGCCATAATATCTAAATCTAGCTGAGTATAATTATCGTCAGAGAACAGCTGCTCTTCTTGACGAGTGGTACCGATGACTTGATGATTCTCGGCTAGCAGTTGTTTAACTAAGTCACTACCAACACGGCCACTAGCGCCTATTACTAAAATTTTCATATACTATCCTATTTTTATTTATTAATTTTCTTAAAATTCTGAATTTTGTTTAAGTGTTTACTTTGTTTACATGTTTTAAGAAATTAAAAATAGCATAACAAAAATAGATAGTATCTTGGGTAAGCGTAAGTGCCTATTACATAGTGTTTGGTAGCAGAGTGTATACGCTTTGTAAAACAAGCAAGTCATGTAAAAACTTGCTTGGAGCTTTAGCGTACCAAACGATTCAGACCGTCGGCAAAAGCTTTTTTGTCGCGCTCGCCATAAGGTTTTTGGCCACTCATCTCTTGTAGCTCTAACATTCCCGTACCGCGCATAGTATCCATAAAGTCTCGCATATTGAGCTTTTGCTTGATGTTGTTTTTATTATAAACCATCCCGCGCGGGGTCAAAACCATTCCGCCTTTCTCGAGTATGTCATTCGCTAAGGGAATGTCGCTAGTGATAGCCAAATCACCTGCCTGAATCTGCTCAACGATATAGTCATCGGCTTTATCAAAACCATGCGGCACGACCGTCATTAAAAGCAGCGGTGATTTACGCAGCTTAATAGGTTGGTTGGCGACAAATATCGCCATGGTTTGCGTGCGCTCAGCGGTCTTGATAATCAAGTCTTTGGCAACGATTGGCACCGCATCAGCGTCCACCCAGATCTGCATTATTTTTTGGCCTTGTGATTGGTTTCTTTAACTGTAGGACTGCTATTAGTAGCAGCGGTTTCGCTAGCTGCTGAAGTGGTTTGCGTCTTATCCTCACTTATAGCGCTAGCCTCAGAATTTGCGTATTCAGTGTTAGCGGCTAGTTCGGTGGTTTTATCTAATCCGACTTTGTTTGGCAATACTGTGACAAGCTTAGCTAAAGCAGGGTCTAAATCAGCCACGTCGTTTGGCATCAAGGTAATATGAGCGATTTTACGATCTTCACGCTCTTCTTTATGATAGCTGTGATAGTGCGCGCCATCGATAGCGAGCGCGTCCTTGATATCAGGGTATTGTCCTAAAACATTGACCATAATCGCTGGATGAATATTGTCAGTATCGCCCAATGGCAAACCTACGACCGCACGGATATGATTCTCAAATTGACTAGTAATCGCCCCCTCAATGCTCCAGTGTCCAGAATTGTGCACGCGCGGCGCGATCTCATTGGCTAGCAGATAGTCGTGACCTTGCGCGTCTTTACTGACGAAAAGCTCAAGCGCCATGACGCCGACATAGTCGAGATGATTCATCAGCGTAGTCATCGCCGCTTTTGCCTTAGGAAATAAGTGGCTTGTGCCGACAGCTGGCGCTCGAGTCTTGGCGAGTATACCGTGATGATGATGGTTTTCTACCAGCTCATAACAGCGCACCTCTCCTGCTTGTCCACGCGCTGCAATGATGGACACCTCGCGGCTAAAGTTGATAAAGCCTTCAGCGATCAACGGTGCAGGAGTAGGGGTGAGACTACCTTTACCCGATACCGCGTCTTTGAGCGCTTGCCAAGCTGCTTTAATGTCGCTGTCTTCTTTGATGACATATTGACCTTTGCCATCATAGCCGCCGCGGCTGGTCTTCAAAACGATAGGCAGCCCTAAGTCTTGGCAAGCTTGCTGCAGCTCGGCCAATGAATGCACGGCCCTAAACGGCACTGTGGCGATATCTAGCTCATTGAACATCTGCTTTTCTTTTAGGCGATCTTGCGCGACATCTAGAGCGATAGGAGGCGGGAACATGCCTTTATTTTTACCTGATTTTGCTAGATTGGCGAGCTTCTGTACGGTTTGTGCCGGTGTGTTCTCAAACTCGAGAGTAAAAACGTCAGCGGCGGCGATAAAGTCCTCTAGCTGTTCGCTATGATAAACCGTACCGTAAAGGCTGGCTGGACAAGCGGCATTGTCCTCCAAAAACACACACTGATAGCCAAGCGGCAGAGCAGCTTCAGCGAGCATCATGCCGAGCTGGCCACCACCTAAGATACCGATGGTACGAATAGTTTGAGAAGTAGGATAGGCATTGGCGGTGGTCATAACAGGCTCTTTTATTTAGCAATGGGTACAGTGAGTTGGGTTTTCTAGGGATTTAAAATAAGCGATTTGGAACAGAGTAAAAATAAGAAAAGGTGCGCTATCGTTATAGGCACCTTAGGTTTAGTTAAACGCATCTGATAATAAATATCAAGTGAAACGACTGAAAAAGCGATTTTCTAATCATTTAGCTGCTTTGTACACTAACTATCAGCTATTAATGATACCAGGCGTTGGGCTAGCTAAGATAGTCTGTGTTTGCTGCTCTCTAAGCTCATGTAATTTATTAGCGATTGCTTCATCATGTAGCGCTAGTATTTGAATAGCTAATAACGCAGCGTTATAAGCGCCCGCGGTACCAATGGCTAAAGTGCCGACAGCGACGCCCTTTGGCATTTGTACGATAGAGAGCAGACTATCCCAGCCGCTGAGCATAGAGGACTTCACCGGTACGCCCAATACGGGTAGGGAGGTTTGACTAGCGCACATACCAGGCAGATGCGCTGCGCCGCCTGCGCCTGCAATGATCACCTGTAAGCCTTGGTCTTTGGCACTTTTAGCGTAGTCAAATAACCTATCTGGCGTACGATGAGCGGAGACTACTTCACAAGCAAAGGCAATATCGAAATCCGCTAATAGCTGCGCGGCCGCGCTCATAGTGGCCCAATCAGACTGCGAGCCCATAATGATACCGACTTTTGGCTGACCGGCTGGGGAGGCAATAGGGCTTGGTTGTTCGACAGGTGGTGTGCTCATGATGCAATATCCTCAAAAAGCCCATCATACAAAAGTTTCCCTACTGCCGTAAAGACAAGTTTTTATAATAAGCTGATAGATGTAAATGATAAGGTTTTCGGCTTTATTAACGCTAGTAGACTTAGTAATGAACTATAAATCATCTACTCATGACGGTATTGCACAAAATTAGCATTATCTAGCGGCAATGGCTGCTCAGTATCGAGCTGATAACACGTCAAGTAGCCACTATCGACCGCCGCTGAATAATCGATACAGACTACCTGCGGGCTCAGCAGCTGCGGCTCACCGGTTAGCCAGTAGTGACCCACAAATACAGGCTTATCGGTCTTGAGGGCGAAGTCGATATTTTCAGCTAGCGCATCTTTTGGGATTTGCGCCAAGCCTGATTGGGGCGCCCGTGCTACTTCATGAAGGGTTTTTTTATTCAGCTCATCAAGCCACCAACGTACGCGGACTCGTGAGCGCTCAGTGCCTTCTTTATCAACCATGACTAAACCCTCAGGCAGCGGCGTCTCTACCCCTTTTAACACCCGCTCTAAGGCGTCAAAATGTACACTAGGCTGCTGCGAGGTCATGACCAACGCATTTTTTGTTAGGCAATTATCAGCGGTCAGCAAGGGTTTGAGTATCGCCATACTATCAACATCCCAGCAAGCATGGACAAAACAGGCGTAGTCAGTCTCAAGCCAAAGCGGAATCTCATAGAGGCGCTCAAGCCAATAGTGGTGGCTGGCAGAGTTAAACGGCGCTTCTGCCAAAAATGCTTCATGCTGGCGAGTATGCAGCTCAGTATGCGAGCGCAAATACTGAGCCTCGTTATTAGGATCAAGCGTTGCATAAGCCAGTGCATTGTATTCATGATTACCCATGACAGCGTCAGCAACATCAGCATCGAGCATCGCAAAGACGATCTCGAGCGTCCGTAGTTGCTGCGAGCCACGGTCAATCAAATCACCAATAAATAAGGCGCGGTGGTTGGCAGGTGGTACGTAATACTCACCATTATGCACATAACCCAACTGAGTCAATAACCCAGCAAGTTTATCTGCATAACCATGAATATCACCAATAATATCTATAATCATAATGGCTAATCTAATTTATCTCATATAGGGCGTGTTGAACATTCAGCCATGGCACTGACAGAGACTATTTTTTAGACGATTCGAAGGTAAAAATAGTAAGTTTAGTCGTTCTAAGCGTCTATTTTTACCAATGAAGCGGCAAAAAAGAGTCCTGTCCCTACGGCTGATGCTAAAATTGCGCCATACTGCGTTGCAAATCTAGCTAAGGCATATGCATTATCGTCGCTTTGCGCCTTGTCTGGAACAATTTTAGCGATCAGCAGTGCCTATTTGTGAATGTTCAACACGCCCTAACTTATCTAATCTGTATAAGACTCAACTAAAAACGTCTACTACTATAAAGTGTGTAAAAGTGATCCACTCTAAAACCCAGGCGAGAGAAGAGCGTTTATAAAGTGAGGTAGTATCCGCGGCTCTAAGATAATAGTCGCAACCACCCCAAAAGCGCCGCCCCACATGTGTGCCATGTGATTAATATTAGAGCCGCCGCGCTTGTTGGCATAAATGCTATACGCCACATAAGCCACAGCAAACAAAATAGCAGGGATAGGGACGATGGCAAACAAATAAATCATATCCCATGGCGCTAATAAAATATAGGCAAACAGCACCGCTGACACCCCGCCCGAAGCTCCTAAGCTCAAATAACTGGCACTATTTTTATTCTTCAGGTAGCTTGGTACCATCGCCACTATGATAGCCAAGATATAAAAAGCGATAAACCCAAAGCCGCCTAAAAAAGGTTGATATAAGCCCTCAATGGCACGCCCAAAAAAGTACAAGGTAAACATGTTAAACAGCAAATGCATGCTATCTGCATGAATGAAACCATGAGTGACAAAACGGTCCCATTGACCATCAGTGATCGCTGGCGGATAAAAAATAAGCCGATTAAATAGGGCTTTATTTTGCCAAGCTAACAAGCTGACAATGACCGTAACGATGATAATAAGAGTGGTATGATTTAGCAAAAGACAATCCTTAGGCAACGCCTGATGGATAAAAATATAAATAAGTGGCAAATAGATGACACTAAAATCAATACCAAAATGGCTCAGCAAAAAACGAATAGAGGCCAAAAATTATGCTTTAATAATGATTGAATAGTAATGACAGGCATCTGCTTGTTCAGGCTGGGCAGCATAAGTTATATCACAAAGTATATAGTCGTCACCATATAAAAAACTCTTCATTGACTATAAAAGCGCAGTAACGTTTTCTTAAAGTTTTTAATTTTTTATGTTCGTACTAGCTATCGCTTATATATACCTCATCTTAAGGTCTTTGACGATAAATCACAATTACCTGTCAGATGAATTTACATAGCTATACAAATTATGTTTTATAAGCGCGGCACATAATAATAGTATTGTGATGACCTAGTAATGTTACCTAGTAACGATACCTAGTGGTTCCTAAATTAAACTTCTATCACTCTTTTTTAACCTTAGTAAAGATGACTTATGACTATTATCGAACAGCTTGAGCAAAGTGTCAGTTTGCCCTTATTAGGAGCAGAGCAAAACATTGCTCATATCAGCTTATTAGAGCAGTTTTATGCACTACTGATTGCGCGTCTGGCTCAACCGCAGGTTTATACCCAGCTGCTACAAGCGACTGAGCTGCCAACTCCAGTAGCCTTGACAACCACTGAGTTATCGACAGCCGATACAGCAGCGAGCTCTTTATTCCATGAGCTATGGCAAGACCCAGACCAGCGCAAGCTTATTATCGACCAATTAGCTGCGACCCATCATCTTGATGAGAGTGCCACGATAGCACTGATCACAAGTGCGAGCGTTTTGTCTTACCATGAGCTCAAAATATTAGCTGATGGTCAGTATTTACCGGCGTTTCTGCAGCAGCGGCAGGTAGAGATTCGTCATTATTTGCCAGTTTGGGCAGAGTCAGTATTGCTAGAGGAGAGGGCAGATAGTGACTCTGATTCGATTTTGGATTCTAATTTAGGTTGGAGCTCGGACTCTAACAGCGTTAGTAGTGAGTCAAACTCTGATAAAGTCGCTACTACAACGATAGAATCTAGCAAGCCTGCATCTACAATAGCTGCAACGGCTACAGGAGACCCTAGTGAGGCAAGCAGCGTACCACCGTCTATAGCGATCGATAACAGCGCTCATAGTCATAACATCAGTCAATTTACGCAGACTCATAAGCGTAATAACAGACGTGATTTATTATGGCGTTTGCTGTTATTAGTCGCTGCGATAGCAGCTTTGGCACTCATGTGGGTGTTGGTAATTCAGCCAAATTATATCAGCTCAGCCAGTACAGATGAGTCAATAAGCGTAGAGCCGGAGGCGGCAGTTACTGATACAGTTAATGAGACAGTCACTGAAACCGTCGCTGCGCCATTGACGCCAGCCGAGCTACTGATTGCTGTTGATAATAGTGGTCAGCTGTATACTTGTAAGGGTGTCGCTGGCAGTGCGGCGCTACAAGAAGCGCTGAGTCAAGCGCTAGTGAGAAGCTTTGGCGAGCAAGCGAGTATTTGTGAATTACAGCGACAACCAAGTGTTGCAGATAGCCTGACTGCCGTTGATATAGAGCTGCTACCGAGTCTTTTTACCTTGCTGAAGTCGGCGCCATTTGCGCGATTACAGCTACAAAACGACATCATCACCATAGAGTCGCCTGATAATCGCTTATCACAGCGTCTGCTCACCGATATGCGCGCTTTAGCACCGAAGGCTAACATCACGACTAATGCCGACTTTAACGCGGTAGAGAACCCAGTAACAGCAGGCGAGGAAGGGACATTATTCGCGAACAATGCTGAGTGGCAAAACGAAGCGCAGGACAATGATAGCTACAATACTCCATCTGTAGTCAATGACAGTAATAGCTCAAATAATGATAATACTAACCTTATCCCTGATGACGCGAACAATATCAATAGCACTGTCAGCAGCAACAAGAACGCAAGCAATAGTACTTATACGGGTATTAATTCTAATCAAAATAATAACTTACCACCCAGACCTGTAGTCAATACTCAAGCGATAGGTGGCATGTCTGCAGCAGAAGTGGACGACCTGGCTAACAGCATTATCGTCGCTGAGCGCTTAGATAATGAGTCTCGAGTTGAGACAGATATTGGTTCTAACTGATATTGAGGCTTATTTTAATCGTTACAATGTAAAATAATCCAGCTAAATAGTCACCAAAGTTACGCGTCATACTTGAAACATTACTTAATGTATCATTTGTACAACAGCGCATTTATTGTGATATTTAGGCGCCTACTCCTATACTGTCTTTAGTAAAACTCAATAGCCATATCGTCATGTTCTATATCGTTAATCGAACTACTAAGATTAAGAATGTCTAAGATTAAAACATCAACGATGTGCGAAACAGTAATACGATAAATTTTAAGGACAGTTGGCTTAATAGAGATTAGTTCATTAAAGATAAGTCAAATCATATAATTTTTATAAATGAGATCATAATAATTGGAGAGAGCTTCTTATGGATATTATCAGTCATTTAACCCGCACGGTCACTCCTGCAGTACTTGGGGATGACAACAACCCTGCGAAGAGAAACTTATTAGAGCAGTTTTACGCCATCTTTGCCGCGCGTCTAGCGGATAAAGACACTTATGGGCGTTTTGCTAATGAAAACATCGCTCAAGACGATCAAGGCTTTTACGATAGAGTATGGACGGATGGTAGTCACCGTGACCAAATCTCTCGTGAGCTTGCAAGTCAGCATAACGTTGACGCAACAGCGTCTCGTGGCCTAGTCGCTATGGCGGCACCGCTCGCCTTTCATGAAATCAAAAGCTTAGCTGGTAATACGCCTGTACCACAGTTTTTGAATGATAATTTGTCAAATTATCAGCATCATATTCCAGCGTGGGCGGCAGGTGTCGTTCCGGCAGGTATGGTCGCTAGTGCGCCGGCCGGTGAGCGTATCTCTAATACCACAAGTACTGCGCCATTGGTTCGTGAAGAAGAAAAGAGCGGTAGCTTTATGAAAGCGCTACTGCCTATCATAGGTTTGATTATTCTAGGTGCTCTAGCTTGGGCGCTACTCAGAGGGTGTCAAGAAGACCCAGCTCCAGTAGCGACGCCAGTGGCGACTGAAGAGGTGGCAACTGATGAGCAAACCGTTGTAGCCGCTGATATTGAGCCAGCTTCACTAACGTTATCTACTGGTGAAGCAAACACTTTATATGCTTGCCGCATGAATGTAGGTGACGAAGCGCTACAGACGAATGTTATGAATGCGCTATCTAATACCTTTGGCGCTGAGGCTGACAAGTGCCGCGCTGATGTTGATGATAGCTTTGCCGCTGATATGCCAGCCGCTGCGCAATTGTCTTCGATATTGCCTATTTTCCAAAGCGTACCAGATGCCAATATGGTCATCAAAGGTGACGAGATTATCGTGAACGCCGCAGATGAAGGGGTACTTGATCAATTAGTGAATGATTTGCAAGCTGCTGCGCCTGGTATGACAGTGAGCGCCGAAGGTCCGCTAGATCTGCAAGGCGAGATTGATGATAGCTTAGTCGCTACTGATACTGCGATGAATAATCTAGGTGAAAACCCAGATCCAAGAGATGTCGCTCGCGCTTTAAGCCTGCAAGTTATTAACTTTGAGCTTGATAAAGCGATCATCCCTGATGCCAATAAGCCGTATCTTGACCGCGCTGCTCAATTGATTACAAACACCCCAGATGTGGAGCTGATGATCATTGGACATACAGATAAACTCGCTTCTAACGCTTACAATATGGAGCTATCGCAAGAGCGCGCCAATGCTGTAAAAGAGTACTTAGTTTCTAAAGGCGTCGATGCAAGTAAGCTTTCAACCAAAGGTATGGGTGAGACGGATCCGGTAGCAACTAATGCTACTGAACAAGGTCGTTTCCGTAACCGTCGTATCGAATTTACGGTATATGACGAAAGCATGGCAACAGAGGATAATAATGGTATCTCTTTGACCGCCGGTAATGAAGGTGATATCGACATGAATAATGATATAGATGCCGATATGAATATGCCAGATCCAGATCTAAACCCACTTGATAATAACAATGATGATGTATTACCAGATGGTGATGATCGTATGTTAGATGCTGATGGTACACTGGCGGATCCAGATCTAAATCCATTAGATAATAATAATGATGATATCTTACCTGATAGTGATGATCCAAGTCAGGGAACTGATTTAGATCCAACGAATTAATAGATACGTCTTATTTTGATAATAATAAAAGAACCGCCCCTTTAATTAGGAGCGGTTTTTTTTATTTAGAACGGACGGTCTATTAGGCACTCAGCCACAAGGTTATTTATAATCAGTAGGATCTTTTAGATCGCTTAGGTCATCGGAGTGGTCTAAAGTATGGCTATTTTGCACCTGATTACCATCTGAGTTTGCTGTCTGCATATTAAAAAAGGTCTGTATAACACGGTGCCGCGCTTGTTGCCAATGCTCAAACTGCTGACAAGTAGAAGTGAGGTCGCCGCGCCATTCCGGAATTTGACCGCGCATTGTTTTAATGCGCTGCTGGTCAGGGTAGGGCAAGTCTTGTGCCGCTTCTGCCGCTTCGTGCGCGGCTACTCGGTCATTACAGACCAAGGCAATATCGCAGCCAGCATGGATCGCGGCGTGTACTCGGTCGCTGACATCACCTGCAGCCTGCGCGCCTGCCATCGATAAGTCATCGGAGAATAACACGCCATCGAACTGCAGCTGATCGCGAATGATGTCTTTTAACCAAACCTTAGAAAACCCTGCAGGTTTATTATCCACCTGCGAGAAGATCACATGTGCTGGCATCAACGCATCGAGCCAAGGT
The DNA here is from genome assembly GCF_022129275.1 of Psychrobacter sp. Ps3. Lineage (NCBI taxonomy): Bacteria > Pseudomonadati > Pseudomonadota > Gammaproteobacteria > Moraxellales > Moraxellaceae > Psychrobacter > Psychrobacter sp. Ps3. The sequence goes on along the minus strand of NZ_JADQAL010000002.1, from coordinate 13,817 downwards.
AGCGTCTGGGCAAAAGGCTGCATATCATGACCCATAATCTCATCAAGCGCGCGCGTATCGATAGCTTCAGCAACGTGTGAGTCTGGGGCAACGCCGCCGTGACCTGGGAAGTGCTTACCAGTCGTTGCCATACCGGCTGCGCGCATTCCGCGCATAAACTGAGTCGCTAAAGCCGTGATCACTTGTGGGTCTCTATGAAAGCTGCGATCTCCAATAACCTCACTCACGCTATTGGTATCTAACACCGGGGCAAAGCTCAAATCGATACCGACGGCTAGCACTTCAGCAGCCATCAAGTAGCCACAATCATAGGCGCAGCTGAGCGCCTCACTAGGGTTTTGATCAAATAATTCGCCCAGCCTTCCCATTGCGGGCAGCGGTGTAAAGCCATCACGCAGCCGTGCGACTCGGCCACCTTCTTGATCAACACCGATTAAGATATCAGGATTATAATAGCGAATATCATCACATAGCTGCCGTACTTGCGCCGCATCGACGACGTTACGAGCAAACAAAATAATCCCGCCTACCTGAGCTTGTTCAATCAAGCTGACATCATCAGCCGTTAAGGTACTACCGCCAACATCCGTCATTATTACGCCATACATGGTTTGCTCTCCAAATTTGCTCTACAAAATAGTGTTCATCGCTATATCGATCATCCTCAATTACTCTAAGCTCAGTCCTTTCAAGCTTATGCTGAATGTAATGACTACGCTTTTAGGTTGAAGTGATATAGGCTACTTGATATATGAAGCTCTATAGATAAGTGTAAAAGTTAACTGTGAGACCATTATGCCAGTAATTACTCTGCAGTTATAATTTAACCACTCAGTTATTGTCACTACAATGCTTATGAATGAGCGCATAAATATAACAGAAAGTTTGCTCATACAGATTGAGACAGCGCAGGTCAATAAATCGTGATAATATTGATTGATTTTTAATAATAAACTGATGGTGGTGGTCGCTGGGCTGTCAGCTGCTAGTCATTGCAATAGGCGACTCGCTAGCATTGCTGTTCATAGATGGCTATCGAAAAAGTGCTATGCAAAATAGCCATAAAACACCATTATCATAAAGCATCGATACAAAATGGACAGCTCTTTATACTTTCACTATACAGCTCTTCAGATACTCTCTAAGACAACTAGGTAGATATAATGAAAAAACAACCCGCACAATGGTTATTAAGTATTGCTTCAATTGGCGTGGTCGGCGCTATCATGACGCAAAGCTACGGCACCGCAGTGGCAAACACGGATACAGGAAGCTTTGTACAAACCCCTGAGCAAAAAATTACCACTAGGCAAGTAGCCGCCTTATTAGATCGTAGTCACTATCTGAATCAGCCGCTCGATACTCAGATGGGTAGCGATATCTTAGATATGTATATCGACAGCTTAGACCCAAACCATACGCTATTTTTGCAAGCGGATGTGGATGAGTTTAAGAAAAAATATGCCGATGACTTCGGTAACAGGCTCAAGCGCGGAGATCTATCTGCTGGTGTCGATGTCTTTGAGCGCTACCGCAAACGCTCCAATGAGTATTTTGAGATGGCAAAAAAAATGCTCAAAACAGATATCGATTTGACCAGTGATGAGACGATTATTCTCGACCGTGAAGAGCTGCCTCATTTCACAAGTAAAAAAGCGCAGCGCGATTACTGGGCGCGTCAGCTAAAATTTCAGCTGATGAGTATTACTTTGGGTCAAGAGAGCGAAAAGGCCAAAGAAAAAGTCTTTTTGGATGATCCTGATATCACTTTGGGTCAAGATCTGGTTCGTAATGATCAGCGCACGCCAAATGAGATCTTACTCAATCGTTTATCCAGACAGCAAGGGCAGATGGAGCGTCTCAAAGATGATGAGATTATGGAGACGATCTTAAATACCGCGATGCTCACTTATGATCCGCATAGCAACTACTATGCGCCAATTCAAGCCAATGAGATGCAAATTCAATCGAGCCTGCAACTAGAAGGTATCGGTGTCTCTATTCGCCCTGATCGCAAAAACCCAAACTATACTCGTATTGTCACACTAGTCGATGGCGGTCCTGCTGCCAAGACAGGACAAATCAAGCCAAACGACTTGATTATCGCTATCGCTAAAGACGGCAAGACCATGACTGATGTGGTCGGTTGGTCCACTCGTGAGATTGTTAGCCTCATTCGCGGCAAGCGCGGTACACCAGTTACCATAAAGCTGCGTCAGCCAAACGCCCCTGATGCCAGCGCTCGCACGGTTACGGTAGTACGCGATATCATCGAACAAGAAGAGTCGGGCGTGAACCATCGCATCGTTGAGGTACCGCACGCAAGTGACGCAGAGGATGGCGATAGCACCTTAAAACGTATTGGTGTGCTAGAGATACCGAGCTTTTATTTAAACTATAGAGCGCGCCGCAATGGCGAGGACTACCGCAGCGTCAGCTTAGATACTGAAAATGCTATCAAGGAGCTTAATAAGCAAAACATCGACGGCTTAGTGATTGACTTACGTAATGATCCAGGCGGCTCTTTAGACGAAGTAGCTAAAATGCTTGGCTTATTTATCAAGAGTGGTCCTTTAGTCCAGATCAGGGATAACCGTGGTAATATTCAAGTCTATCGCGACGATGATGGTGGCAAGCAGCTCTATGATGGCAAGCTAGTCGTGATTACCAACTTAGCTTCCGCCTCAGCTAGTGAAATCTTTGCCGCAGCGATTCAAGATTACGGTCGCGGTTTGGTCGTGGGTAGCACAACGACTGGTAAGGGCTCAGCGCAGATTCAATTAGACAGTCTAGCGTTGGGGTCAGCAACTTTGACTCAGCGTAAGTTTTATCGCATTACCGGCGGTAGTACGCAGAATAAAGGCGTAGTACCAGATGTAGAGCTTGTTAATATCTACGATGATGCCACCTTTGGTGAGCGCGCGCAAAAGAATGCGCTGCCATGGGATACTATCAAGACTGCTGCTTATAAACCTGAAGGCAAGTTTAGCACTGATATGCTCAAGACCTTAAATCAGCAGTCTAAAATTCGTCAAGAACAAAATCCGCAGTTTGTCTACTTATCTACGCTCAATGACATTCGAGATATGGATGACGAGAAAAAACCTATCGCCTTAGATATCAATAAGCGCCGCGCCAAAATGAAGCTGATCGAGCAGCGCTCTTTAGAGGCTGAGAATAGAAGACGAATCGCTACAGGCTCTAGCCCTTATGCCAACTGGAACACCTATCAAGCTGCGATGGATGCTAAGTTTGAAGAGCGTAGTAAAATGAAGGAGAGCGAGCGTCCAGAGCTGCCAGAAGACGAAGTGTATATCTTTGAAGCAGCGCGTCTCATGCTAGACGCTGAGCCTACTATGATTGCGAGTCCTGCGGAGGAATTATAAGCTCATCTATAGTCTGTAAGCATATGCTTACATACGTTGACGCTTAGACGTCTTACTTATCATCGTCTAATTTGCGATTATAGTGTCACTGCACAGTTTATTGATACTGTTTATTTACACTAGGGATTGGTGTTATAAGATAGATGGTTTATGAATTGCGTCAGGGATGGACTGCTGATCAAGGAAGATAGGGCTTTAAGCCTAAGTAGCGACATATCTCGGGATTAGATATGACGCTCGCTATATTAACAAGGATGTTAAGTAATAAAGACCGCATAGTGCTTGTCACTATGCGGTCTTTTTACGTTTAAATAAAAAAACCTTGAATAAGCTCTACAACGAAAAAGAGCCAGTAGCTATTAGCTACTGGCTCTTACGCTTTATGACTGAGTGATAAAACAACTCAGCGATAAAAATCTGATAGCAGATTAGTGCTCAACGCCGCCTGCACCGTGGACATGGCCGTGGTTTAGCTCGTCTTCGGTCGCTGCGCGTACTTCTTGAATCTCAACATCAAAAGTCAAACGCTTACCCGCTAGAGGGTGGTTAGCATCAACAGTCACTTCTTGATCGTTGACATCAGTTACTGTCACTAGCATGACTTGGCCGCCAGCTTCTGACTGAAACTGCATACCAGGCTGGATATCATCAACGCCTTGGAAGTTATCACGAGGTACCTTTTGTACTGCTTGCTCTTGGTATTCGCCGTAGCCATCAGCAGGCTCAACCACTGCATTGACTTTTTCGCCAGCAGATTTGCCTTCTAGTTGCTGCTCAAGGCCTGGAATGATGTTGCTATGACCATGAAGATAAGCAAGAGGCTGACCTTCTGGCGACTGATCAAGGATGTTACCTTCATCGTCTTTTAGCGTATAGTTGAATTTGACGGCAGTATCTTTTGCGATAGTAGTCATAAATTATCCTAAATTGAATATCGTTATAAAATTAAATTTGGAGGTAATAAACCTAAAAAGGTCGATCAGCTAAAGAGCCATATCAATAATCAATTATCATCAGTTTATTAAGGTAACTGTTAAATAGAAACTGTTAATTTCACTATTAATTAGAGTAACTGTAGCAGTTAGCCTCTTTAATTGAGATGGTTTTGATAACTTTCAAGGTATAAAACACAAAAAAAGCGGATTTATCGTATATTCATGGGATTTATAGTCTGTACTACTCTCAATTTATACTATTGCTAGCGCCAGCATACGCTTTAGCCGTTGCGTTTTTGTGCAAGGACTTCTACCATAATGATAAATACTATCAAGATAATAAGCAGAGATAATGACCGTGACTACTTTTAATCCCTTCAAAAGCTTGGACAATAACAACACGACTGCAAGTGATCATACCGCTACCATTAGCTACAGTCTAGATTTTTCCCGTTTTAATGAGCACTTAGTCGATGTGACTCTTAACTTTACAGCGACTACGGATTGCCCTGAGCTGTGGCTGCCAGCATGGATTCCGGGTAGTTATTTGATGCGCGAGTTTGCGCGTAATATTACTGCGGTCCATTATGAGATAGTAGCAGCTGAACCAGCTAGCGCTTACCGCGCGCAAAAAACAGATAAGCACAGCTGGCAGCTACCGAAGGCAATGACAGGGCAGGCGATAAAAGTACAATATGAAGTCTACTGCTATGACTTGTCCGTACGTACCGCTTATGTCGATCAGCAGCGCCTCTATGGTAATTTTACCTCGCTATCGCTAGCTGTGACAGGGCAAGAGCACTATCCTGTACAAGTGAATCTATTAGTACCCGCTACTTTTTTAGCAGATAAAAGTGAGGATGATGTCAAATTAGCTTGTGGCCTCAAAGCGAGCCATTTGCAGCTAGATCATCATCATGGCTACGGTCTGCAGGCAGATGACTATTATCAGCTGATTGATCATCCGTTTGAGATTGCGCTGCAGCAGTCCTTTGATTTTATTATTCAAGACAATGAGCATCAAACCTTGCCGCATAGCTTTTATCTCTCAGGCAGACATAATGCCAATATGGGGCGTTTGCAACATGATGTCACCCAGATTTGTCAGACTTATCTGGACTGGTTAGGGGACGCGCCCTTTAGTGATTATACCTTTATGACATATGCTAGCGGTCAAGATTATGGCGGCCTTGAGCATATTAATTCCACGAGCTTAATTACGCCGCGTAACGATCTGCCAAGTGGTGATGAGCCAGTATTGCCAAGCCCTGATTATCAGCGCTTTTTGGGACTATGTAGCCACGAGTATTTTCATGCGTGGTGGGTGAAGACCGTGCGCCCTGATGTGATGATGGAGGTGGATTTACGCCGTGAAGCTTTCACCCCCCTGCTTTGGGTGTTTGAGGGTTTTACCTCTTATATTGACGATTTTATGCTACAAGCTTCAGGCGTCATCGATAAGCCCAGTTATTTAAAACTATTGGCGGAGCAGATCAACCGCTACTATCAAACCGACGGCCGCGCCAATCAAAGCGTCGCCGAATCGAGCTTCGATGCTTGGATTAAGCTCTATCGTAGCGATGAAAATACCGGTAATGCAGGTATCAGCTACTATAATAAAGGCGCTTTAGTGGCGCTGTGTTTGGATCTAACGCTGCTACAAAGCACCAATGGCCGTTATCGCTTATTCGATGTGGTTAAAGCCTTTTATGCGCGGGCTAAGCAAAACGACAAGCAGCGTATCGGTATCAGTAGCGCCGATATGGGAGCAGTGATTAGCGAGTTTATGCCAAAGGCGCAGTGGCAGGATTTTGAGCAGCGCTATATCAATGGAGTGGAAGAGCTGCCTATTGAGTCGCTGCTGCGTGCTAATGGTATCGGCTGGCATGAAAACGAGGTAGAAACGGCGGATAAAAACATCCCTTGGGGTATGCGCTGTAGCGAGACGGCTACGGGGCTAAAAGTGAATCGCGTGCAGCGCGGTAGCATAGCGGCAACGGCTGGTATCTCAGCCAATGATATCATCGTCGCTATTGACGGTATTAAGGCTACCCGTAAGCAATTAGCAGTATTTAGTCCTCTTAACCAACCGGTAAGCTGTCATTTGTTCCGCCGTGACGAGCTTATGACAATGACGGTACTGCCAAAACAAAGCGCCGATACTGCCACTACTGCTACTTCGAGTCAACAAACACAAGGTCAACAAGTGTTTCCGCATAAGATAAGTTTAACGCTAGTCAGTGCCGATAGTGCTGAACAAGAAGTTGACAAGACAGCTTCGGCTTGGCTGGATGTTTTATCGGACTAATCGTTTTTAAGCCTTAATAATGAATAAGACTTTTACCATGAGTAAAAGTCTTATCGTCGATCTGGAGGTTTTTAGCGTTACGGTTTTAGTGTCGCTACGCTAGTAACTCATAGCATTATACATGAGTAGCTAACCGCTGCCTGCTTACCAGTGCTCTTGTTATCTTTACTTGTTATGCTGGCTCGTCGCGTTTAATAGTATCGCCATCTTCTTCTAGCTCTATACTCTCTTCTGCTTCTGCTTCTGCTTCTGCTTCTGCTTCTGCTTCTGCTTCTGCTTCTGGAGATGGTGCTGGAGCATTGTTGGCAAGCCAGTCTTCTAATACTTGTATAATACGCGGCTGATCTCTAGTGATCTGTACCGCCAGTCGGCGCATCTCTACATCAGTACCATATCTCAGCTCTACTTTGGCGAGCTGCAATACGGCTCGCTGATGAGCCAGCATCCCGCGGGCAAAAGCTAAATCGGCGACAACAGACTCGGTACCCATTCTGATGTTGTAGTTCATAGAAGCCACGATATCTGCATAGTCGAGCTGCATAGCTTCAGTATTAGGCTTAGGATTAGGAATATCAGGATGGCTGGCTAGCCACTTATTACTGATGTCGATCCTTTGCTGCTGAGAGTCGATAATCTCTTGAGCCAGTAGCAAAAGCGCGTTGTCTGTTCCATATTTGAGCTGTAGCTGCGCCATATTGACAGCGCCGCGATGCAAAGCGAGTATGCTTTTGGCAAACGCGGTATCTGGATCGTTATAAACCATACCAATGTTGACCTCATTATTCATTCTAGTCAGCGCTTTGGTATAGTCCTCCATCATCGGCGCACTATCGATTACACTCTCATCTGTTTCATCCGCGACTACTGCTTCATCCGTCTCTGCTTGCGCTGCTGTGTCTTGCGTGACGACAGAGGTGTCAGGAGTATCTGTGGTCTCTGTTGGCATATCGCTAGGGTCAGAGGCCGGCTGACAAGCGCTTAGGGCAAGCCCTACCACAACGCTAATGAGAGAAGCGGTAAAACGCGATGACAGTATCATAGTAGTCCTTAACATAAGCCGGCGGGAACAAACGTAACCACAAAAATGGTAGTTAAATACTAGCAGATTTAGCAGATAAATCTAGAGCGTTTGAGAGGGCTATTTAATATTATTAAAGCGCTTATCGTAGCTTGAGCGATAATGGCTAGTAGCTTAGGTGACAATGGCAATGTACTCAACCAGATCACGGTCTGCTAGTCAGTAATCCCTAAATGCTGACAGCGCTCAGCATTGAGATGAATCCGTACAAACTCTCCGCTCGCAAGCGTCCCTAAGTCAAAACCGGCAACCGACCAGCGGATCAGGCGTAAGCAAGGTAAGCCCACGTGCGCGGTCATTCGCCTGACTTGTCGATTTTTGCCTTCATAAATTGTCAGCATCAGCCAAGAAGTCGGCACTTTTTTACGCTCGCGTATCGGCGGATCGCGTTGCCAAAGCTCAATAGGCAGCTCGTCTTCTGCGACTATTTTTGCTGTTGCAGGCAACGTCATGCCGTCTTTTAGCAAGACGCCGTTCGATAACTCATCAAGCTGCTCTTGGCTTGCAGCCCCTTCAACTTGCACCAGATAGGTTTTACCTTGCTTGTATTTATTCTGATGAAAAGTTTTTTGACTAGGCGGCTGGGTAATGGCTTTATTAACACGGCCGTCACGAGTCAAAATAAGTAAGCCCTCTGAAGTGGCATCTAAGCGGCCGGCGACGCGTAATGACTTATCGGTGAAATACTGCGATAGATTGATATGTTTATTATTACTGTCATCACGAAACTGACTTTGAACGCCATAAGGTTTATTAAAGAGCACTAAGCTTGAGGTGGCCATGAGAAGAGCGTTCCTAATTAAAGATCAGAGATAGTCATACTATCAATCTTTGCCATAAAAAACACCTCAACAGTATTATACCATTGAGGTGCGGCTATCATTTGAGCGTTCTATATTGCTCAACTAGCGTTATAGCGACTTGTTAATCACTATTTATAATGAAGCGATAGCTTCGTTAAAGATTTTACTCGGACGCATGGCTGCTTCAGCTAGTTTTTCATCAGCTAAGTAATAGCCTTTGATATCTACAGGTTTGCCTTGCGCTTCATTCATCTCTTCAACAATCGCTTGCTCATTATTTTCAAGCTGCTCAGCTAGAGGTGCAAACTGAGCTTTGAGGTCGGCATCTTGATCTTGCGCTGCAAGCTCCTCAGCCCAGTACTTAGCTAAGTAGAAGTGGCTACCACGGTTATCAAGCTCACCAGTTTTGCGTGATGGCGATTTGTCGTTGATTAGTAGCTTCTCAGTGGCCCTATCTAGTGAGTCTGCAAGGACTTGAGCCTTAGCATTATCATCGCTCTTGGCTAAATGCTCCAAGGATTCGGTCAAGGCCAAGAACTCGCCTAAAGAGTCCCAGCGTAGATGGTTTTCTTCAACCAGCTGCTGCACGTGCTTAGGAGCAGAACCCCCTGCGCCGGTCTCAAACAAGCCGCCGCCTTTCATGAGTGGTACAACTGAGAGCATCTTAGCACTCGTTCCAAGCTCAAGAATAGGGAACAAGTCAGTTAGATAATCGCGTAGGATATTACCAGTGGCTGAGATGGTATCAAGGCCGCGAGCGACGCGCTCTAAGGTATAACGCATGGCGCGGACCTGCGACATAATCTCGATATGTAGACCATCGGTGTCATGGTCTTTTAGGTACATATTGACCTTTTTGATCAGCTCGTTTTCGTGCGGGCGGTATGGGTCTAACCAGAAGACAACCGGTGTATTTGACTCACGTGCGCGGCGCACGGCAAGCTTAACCCAGTCTTGGATTGGCTCATCTTTGGTCTGACACATACGCCAAATATCACCCTTCTCAACATACTGCTCCATGAGCACCTCATCAGTTTCTTCGTCAACAATACGAGCGGTACCTGAATCGGCGGCTTCAAAGGTTTTGTCGTGCGAGCCGTACTCTTCTGCTTTTTGCGCCATAAGACCGACGTTAGGAACGGTGCCCATCGTGGTCGGATCAAAGTTGCCATGCCATTTGCAGAAGTTGATCATTTCTTGGTAGATACGCGCAAAAGTAGATTCAGGCATCACGGCTTTACAATCATACATTTTGCCATCCGCGCCCCACATCTTACCGCCTGAGCGGATCATCGCTGGCATAGACGCGTCAACAATCACATCGCTAGGTGAGTGAAAGTTAGTGATACCTTTATTAGAGTCGACCATCGCCAGACGAGGACGATGCACTTGGCAGGCATGTAAATCACGCTCAATCTCTTCTTGTAGAGAGGTTGGCAGCTCTTTGATTTTTTCGTAAAGTGATGCCATACCGTTATTGACATTGATGCCTAACTCATCGAAAAGCGCGCCGTGTTTTTGAAAAGCGTCTTTATAATACGTTCTGACCGCATGACCGAAGACGATTGGATGTGAGACTTTCATCATTGTCGCTTTGACGTGTAACGAAAATAAGATACCAGCTTCGCGGCAGTCTTCCATTTCACGCTCATAAAACTCAAGCAAAGACTTTTTACTCATAAACATAAGGTCAATGACTTCTTTATCTTGCAAAGCGAGACCTTTTTTGAAGACATGAACCGTACCATCATCAGTAACACGCTCCATACGTACAGTGCGCGCTTTGTCTAAAGTCATCGATTGCTCACCGGCGTAGAAATCACCACCATGCATGTGTGAGACGTGCGTCTGTGACCACTGCTTCCATTCGCCCATCGAGTGCGGGTGTTTACGCGCGTAGTTTTTGACCGCTTTTGGCGCGCGGCGATCGGAGTTACCTTCACGCAGTACAGGGTTGACTGAGCTACCTAAAGCTTTGCCATAGCGGCGGCGAATCTCTTCTTCCTCCTCTGTCTCTGCCTCATCTGGAAAATCAGGTAACGCGTAGCCTTTACCTTGTAGCTCTTTGATAGCGCCTTTTAGCTGACCAACAGAAGCACTGATATTTGGTAGCTTAATGATATTAGCATTTGGATCTTGCGTGAGACGGCCTAGCTCCGCAAGATTATCAGGAACACGCTGCTCCTCTTCAAGATAGTCAGGAAACTCAGCTAAGATACGCGCAGCAACGGAGATGTCACTCGTCTCTACTTCGACGCCTGCGGTTTTGGTAAAGGCTTCAACGATAGGCAAAAATGATAGGGTGGCTAGCGCTGGGGCTTCATCGGTTTTTGTATATATAATTTTTGACATTGTAATCTCTTATTCCTTTTGGTTGTCATTAAGCGTTTGATTCTTATAAAAATAAAAGGTGTTTGCAAATTGAAATAAAGACAGCTGCAAACGGGTAGCGCGGTAAGTGGTTCATTTATCAAAGTGATACTAGTGATAATATGGGTAAGCTAACCATCGAAGGGAGTACTTAAATCTTGTAAATGATAGCCACGAGATAGTTAATAGTCGTCTACGGTAGTTGTTCGTCCCTTTTAAACGTTCCAAGATAAACGTTTGAAGTTTAAACAAAGTTTAAACATAGTCTCGTTTTGAATAGCTTAAGGCTAATTTTAACATTAGCCTGCAAAGAACAACAGCGACACGACTGTTTATTACCATAATGCGACTAAAATAAAACGTCTTAAGCCCATATCAGCAAATATTTGCGTAAATAGCTGAAAGTATGAGCATCAAGGACTAGGGCTAAGCTCATCGTTATAAGCTTAACCCTATTTTAGCCTTATTGTATCGAAGCGATAGTGTCGTTTAGCAGTTTGCTTGGGCGCATGACATTTTTAGCCTGTTCTTTGTCTAGTAGATAATAACCACCGATATCAACAGCGTGTCCTTGCACCTCATTGAGCTCTTTGACGATGGCGTCTTCATTCTCAGCAAGAGCTTTGGCAAGTGGCGTAAAGGTCTGTTTTAACTCGCTATTGTCATCTTGCGCGGCGAGCTCTTGCGCCCAGTACAGAGCCAAGTAAAAGTGGCTACCACGGTTGTCAAGCTCACCGACTTTGCGTGAGGGCGACTTATTATTCATCAGTAGCTTCTCTGTTGCGCCATCTAGGGTATCGGATAACACCTGCGCTTTATCATTGTCCTCATGAATCGCTAAGTGCTCTAATGATTCCGCCAACGCTAAAAACTCGCCTAATGAATCCCAGCGCAGATGGTTCTCTTCAACCAACTGCTGCACATGCTTAGGCGCTGAACCGCCAGCTCCGGTCTCAAACAGACCGCCGCCATTCATCAGCGGTACGATAGAGAGCATTTTTGCACTGGTGCCTAGCTCCAAAATTGGGAATAGATCGGTAAGATAATCGCGCAGCACGTTACCGGTGACTGAGATGGTATCTTTACCTGCTTTTAGGCGCTCTAAGGTAAAGCGCGTGGCTTCGCGTACCGGCATGATACGAATGTCTAAGCCCTCAATGTCATGGTCTTTTAGATAGCGCTCTACTTTTTTGATAAGGGCAGCATGATGCGGGCGTTTTTTATCTAACCAGAATATCGTAGGAACGTTGCTAGCACGGGCGCGCGTGACGGCGAGCTTCACCCAGTCCTGAATCGGTGCGTCTTTAACCTGATTCATCCGCCAGATATCGTCTGTTTCGACTTGATGCTCAGTGAGTACGTTGCCAGCAGCATCTAATACTTGCACATTACCTGCAGATGGAATCAAAAAGGTCTTGTCATGTGAGCCATATTCCTCCGCCTTTTGCGCCATTAACCCGACATTCGGCACGGAGCCCATCGTTGCTGGATCAAAAGCGCCGTGCTCTTTGCAGAACTTGATGGTCTCATCATAGACACAAGCGTAGCTACTATCAGGAATGACGGCTTTGGTATCGTGCAGCTCATGATCAGCGCCCCACATTTTGCCTGAATTGCGAATCATCGCCGCCATGGAGGCATCGACAATGACATCGCTAGGCACATGTAAGTTGGTGATACCTTTTTCTGAATTCACCATCGCCAGATCAGGGTTGCGCTTATAAATATTGGCAATATCCGCTTCGATAGCTTGACGCTTATCATCCGGTAGCTCTTGTATTTTGGTAAGCAGGTTACTAAAGCCATTATTGACATTGACGTCTAGCGCTTTGAACGTATCGCCATACTTTTTGAATAGATCTTTAAAGTAAACTCTTACTGCTTCACCGAAGATAATAGGGTCGGAGACTTTCATCATGGTGGCTTTTAGATGCAAAGAGAACAGTACCTCTTTGGCTTTTGCGTCCTTAACTTGCTCGTCCAAAAACGCCACTAAAGCGTCATGTCTTAACACTGCTGCATCAATCACCTCGCCTGCGAGTAGCGGCGCTGGCGCTTTTAGCTCAGTGACCTCTCCCTTGTTGCTTGTGAATTCAATGCGATAGTCTGTGGCTTGCTCGACCGTTACCGAGGTCTCGGTATCAGCAAAGTCGCCATGATCCATAGTAGCCACGTGCGACTTAGAGTCTGGGCTCCATGCGCCCATAGAGTGCGGATGACGTCGAGCATAGGCCTTGACGGCTTTTGGCGCGCGGCGATCGGAGTTACCTTCGCGCAAAATCGGGTTGACTGCACTGCCTTTTACCTTGTCATAACGAATACGCACGTCTTTTTCTTCGTCCGTTTCTGGATGATCGGGATAATCAGGCAAGGCATAACCTTTGTCTTGTAGCTCTTGGATCGCAGCCTTGAGCTGCGGGATAGAAGCGCTGATATTAGGCAGCTTGATGACGTTAGCGCCGGGCGTTTTGACCAGTTCACGCAGCTCTTGAAAGGCGCTAGGAATGCGCTGCTCTGCGGTCAAAAAGTCGGGAAACAAGGCGATGATGCGTCCGGCCAACGAGATGTCAGCAGTTTCTACGTCGATGCCTGCGGTACTAGCAAAAGCTTTGACAATAGGTAAAAAGGAGAGGGTGGCCAGTGCTGGGGCTTCATCCGTTTTTGTATAAATTAGTTTTGACATTATAGTAGTTATTCCTTTACGTGATTATTTATAATAAGTATTAAGTTTGGCTATGTTATCGCTGATAATAGTAGATCGCTTTGAGTTGCATTTAGTCTTAAGTTAACAGGGGCTACGTCTGTAAATATATGATTTTTGCATGACGATTTGGCGGAGGATTTTTCGATTATCATCCTTGATATCTATTCTTATACCTGCCTTGATATAGTCAATCAATATTAAAAGTGGTACAAGGCAGACGAGTGCAAGTACTA